>JAHEAK010000119.1 GCA_024642805.1 Kofleriaceae bacterium
GCTCATGGCCAAGAGCAAGTCGAGAACTTCGTGGTCGTTGCCACACGAGATACCCAGGTCGCCTGTGAAGTTCGGCAGCCCTTTGTTCTTCGCCAGTGCCAAGGTTGCATCACCGAGCCTCTCAAGAGCGGTATCGATCGCGGCGAGGTCAGGTTCCACTGCGGGAAGATTCTCCGGCATCTTGTCGACGGGCTTGGCGGCGGCCGGCTCTGCTTTCGTTGGCGTCTGCTCGGCTTTCTTTTCCTTGGCTTTGCAACCTGCCGAGGCCAAACAAGCGAAGAGACTGATGCAAATCAGATTTCTGAGCATGGGCCGAGCGTACATCGCTCCAAAGCGAGAGTCACCAGGGCGGGTCGGGTGTCAGGTGCAAGGGGAGCGTGTATCCTGTTCGGGTGTCTAAAGCTGGCTCACCAGAACGCGAGGTTCTAGCGGGCCGGTATCACGTGGCAGGCTTGCTGGGCTCGGGCGGGATGGGCGAGGTCTTTCGCGGGGTTCACATCGAGCTGGGTCGCGACGTGGCGATCAAGCGCCTCAAGCCAGGACTCTCGGTGGATCAATCGGTCCTCAAGCGCTTCATCAATGAGGCGCGGGCCGTCAACGTGATTCGCCACGAGAACATCGTCGAAGTCACGGACTTCTTCACCGACGACGAGGGTCGTGTGCACATGGTGATGGAGCTGCTCGAGGGCCGCTCCCTTGGCGCGCTGATCTCGGCGCGGGCGCCCTTGCCGCCAGCACGGGTTGCTCATATTGGCGTGCAGATCGCCGAAGCCCTGCAGGCCGCGCACGAGCACGGCGTGATTCATCGCGACCTCAAGCCGGAAAACATCTTCCTCATTCAGCGCAAGTCCACCGACGACTACGTAAAGCTTCTCGACTTCGGCATCGCTCGCCTGCATCCCGACTGCGGTGGCATCGAGGCCACCGAGAGCGGACTCATCATTGGTACGCCGGTGTACATGCCGCCCGAGCAAGCCAAAGGCGGGCACGTCACCTGGGCGGCCGATGCCTATTCGCTCGGCGTCATCCTCTACGAAATGCTCTCAGGACAGTGGCCTTTCAAGCGCGCATCCGCCGTGCAGATGATGATGGCCCATATTGCAGATCCGCCGCCGCCTCTCGATGTGCCAGGCTTGCCCGATGGCTTCAAGCGCCTGGTTGAGTCGCTGCTGGCCAAGGAGCCCGAGGATCGCCCGGCCAGCATGCGTGAGATCGCGACCCGCCTGGAAGCCTGGGCGGAGCACACTCGCTTGACCGAGTCGGATGTGCTGCCTGAGCGCGGGATGTCTGATACCCAGATGCCGCAGCTGCTCGGTGCCTCGCAACAGACCTGGGATCTGGCTGGCCGCACCCTTACCCCACCGGATTTGCCGCAGGCCGACAAGCGCCCTTCGACTCGGCTGGTGGCCATCATGGGCGTAGCGGTCGTAGTCGCCGGCGCTGCCTCCTACCTGCTCATCAAGGGGCGAAGCCATCGAGAGACGGAGCAGGTCGCGCAAGCGCCACTGCCACCGACGATCTCGATGCGCGCCAAGATCGACGAGGCGATAGGTGCCTTTGGTTTTCCGCCGACCCCGAGCGCGTGCAAGACCCAGGACGAGGCCGTCCTCAAGGTGCAGTTGCGCTCGCTCTTCCTCCTGCGCAGTGGCGGCCCAGGAAGTCGGCGCCCAGAAGATAGCGAAGCCGAAACCAGCCTGCGATCGCTTGGCAGCGAGATGAGTCCGGAGACCAGTTTGTGGAAGGCTCGCGCTCAGTTGCAGCTGGGCAATGCCGAGGCGGCCATCAAGCACGCACAACTGGCCGCCGATAGCTGTCCCGCGCTGGCGGCCGCATTTGCCACCGAAGGCACCGCTCTGGCGCTCTTGGGCAAACACCAGGAGGCGCGCGCCAAGTACGAGCAGGCTCTGCGCCTGGCGCCTGAGTACCTCGATGCCCGCTTCAACTTGGCCGTGTCGGAAGTGACGCTCGACGATTGGCGGGCGGCGATCGATAGCCTGAGCCTGGTCATCGACGAGAATCCTCAACTACCGGGCGCACACGCCTTGCGAGGACAAGCCTATCTGCAAGTTGGCGAGGTCGAGTCGGCGAAGCTCGATCTCGAGATCGCGGTTCGCATAGCCGACGATAGCGCGCCGGCCTGGTTTGCCCTCGGCTACGCCCGCAAAGCCACCGGCGACACCGAAGGAGCGAGCGAGGCCTACTGTCGCGCGCATGATCTCGGGCACACGCGTGCACCCTGCTCGGTCGGCGGCAACACGGAGTGGCCTGAGGGCTGGCAGGACGATCCGGTCCGGCCGTGACGGGCGTGGCAGCGAAGAGCTGCGGTGCCGCCTACTGCCCGCCATCCACGCCTAGCGCAGAAGAACTCGCAGATCCTCTGCAGCTGGTTTGAAGTCAGGGGTTGCGCTGGTAATCGCGCTGAGTTCCTGCAGGGCGAGTTTCTTGTCCCCTTGATCAATGGCATCGAGGGCCCGGCCGTAGCGAGCGACAGTGGTTGCCGGCAGCTTCTTGGCTTTCGCTGGATGCAGGTTCTGGGCCTTGGCGCGCTTGCCAGTTGGTGTATTGGTGCGGCTTTGATTGGCCTTGATGAGACCCCTCAAAAGCTTGCCAGCTAGCTCGCTCTCCAGCGCTAAGAAGTTGTCTGGATTCTTGGAAACCCCAATACCCTTGGTCACGCCGGTTTCGACATCGATGATCTTGGCGTCGACGCGCATGCGGTTCTTGAATGTGAAGTAGCCACCGGTTACCAGGTACTGCGCGCCAAGAAGTTTTCCAATCTTATTGGCCGAGCTGCGATCGATCTTCTTGGTGGTGCCGAGCTCAAGCTCCTTGAGCACTGCTTCAAGATCGGTGCGCTCGACGAGCACAAGCTCCATGCTCTCGGAAAGATCCGTGACCAGCATCTGGGCGAGGCCTTTGCGCAAAAAGCCCATGTCCTCATCGGTGCCGCTGTAGTCGAAATAGAGCACGGCCACTCGTGCCGGCTTGTGCGCGCCGGGCTCTTGCTTCGCGACATCCTGCGCCCGGAGGTCTCTTGAAGTGGCAAGCAGCAGCAGCGAGGCCATGAGCCCAATAAGGAAAACACGGACTTGTGAAGAAGCCTTCATGAAGGCCAGTCTACATGAAGAGATGGGTGCTTCCCAGCGTCAACATCGAGAGCACAGGATAGGAGCCGCGGATAGGAGCCACGGCCAGAAGCCACGCCCAGCAGCCACGCCCAGCCACGGCCCAAGGATCACGGTTCGCCCGCGGCTCGACATGGGTCTGGCCGCGGACCTGGTTGGCGGCTGGCACCAATGAGTGATTGCATGAGCAGAAAGAATCGAGGATACCAAGCGTCGTGATTCGACTCGCACTCGCAAGCTTCGTGGTGCTGCTCATCTGCGTGCCGCGTGTCACACATGCGGCCAGCAAGCCGATCGTGGCCGTTCTCTATTTCGACAACAACAGCGGCGACGCCGAACTCGATCCGATATCGAAAGGCTTTGCCGACATGGTCATCACCGACATGAGCGAGTCGGAGCAGGTGATCGTCGTCGAGCGCGAGAAGCTGCAGTCACTCCTCGACGAGAGCAAGCTGTCTCGCAGTCGCTTCTTCGACCGCAAGACCGCCGTCAAACTCGGCAAAGTACTCGGTGCTGGCTACGTAGTCAGTGGTTCTTTCACGGTTGCCAAAGAGCAGATGCGCATCGACGTGCGCTTCATCGAGATCAAGACCTCGAAGGTCGTGCTCAGCACGCAGGTGACCGGGCGCAGCGGCGACATCTTTGATCTCGAACAAAAGCTTGTTAGCGACTTCTTGTTGAAGCTCAACCTGAAGTTCTCGCCAGCGCCGCTGCCACCCACCAAGGTGCCCAACTTGAAGGCACTCCTGCAGTACTCCAAGGGCCTGGCCCTCATCGACGAGGGCGAGGATCAGGCGGCAGCACTCGCGCTGCAAAGCGCCGTCAAGATGGCCCCTGCCTTCGGGCTAGCACGGGTGCGCCACGCGGCCATTCTGACCAAGCTCGAGGCCGCCAAGTCCCAGCGCAACACTCTTTTGGAGAAGAGCGCCAGCGCCCTTTTTCAGCGCGCTCACACCTATGTAGATTCGCACAAGCTCGAGGAGCTGGCCCAAAGCGAGGCCGAAGCGTATGTCGCCTATCGGGTCCTGCTCGGCCACGAGATCGCCATTGCCCTGCATGCCGCTTCCGCCGGCCGCAATCCCAGCTCGCGTGCGGTGCCGCGCAAAGGTCGCAAGCCTGTGCTGGCTTTGATGCGCGCGTACTATGAAAACCAGCGCCTGCTCATCAATGAGTTTCAGGCGCTGCAGGCCAAATTCCCCAGCCCCTACGTCAAGCTCCCCGCCGATGACGAGCTCGTCGCCCGCGAGCTGCACCTGGACACACGCGACAGCACACCGGGCGAGACACTGCTGCGCTTCGTCTTGCGCGGCCGCGTGAGCGAGGCGGGCTCGCTCGCGAGTTTTCACATCGCACCCGCGCTGGCCGATTTGGACAAGAAGATTGCCAAGGGTGCGCTGGCGCTGGCGGATCAACTCGCCCATGGCAAGGGCGCCAACGGGCCCGCCTATGAGCAGTACGAAATGGTTCGGATCCACGAACTCCTTGCCGAATACTTGATCGAGCGCGGCAAGGTCGAAGAGGGTATCGCGCAATATCAGGAGATCCTCGATCGCTTTCCCAAGTTGCCGCAATGGGATCGCTACGAGCGAGCGATCAAGCAACAGCTAGGCCTGGAGCACGACAACACCGTCACCCAGCTCACTCGCTACGCCAAGGGCCTCAAGCAATGCGATGCCTGGGACATGCACGTCGGGCTTGGCACCGCCGAGTCTCAGCGGGTCAGCTACCGCGGGTTGGCAGCCTTTGACGAGATGCTCAAAGAAGTCGTCAAGAGCTGCGGCACCTCTCCCGATCTCGACAAGATGAAGAAGTCACTCTTCATCAGCTTTGCCCTGCAAGCCGCGAGCTATGAGGACTGCGAGCTCTTCGACTCGTACCTCAAGCAGTGGTTGGCCGTTGGCGGCAGCGCAAGCGACGCGGTCGGCTATCGCAAGAACTACAGCAGCTGCCCCGAGCCGACGCCCTAGCAGGCCCGGTGCTCGACGCACCTCGAGCTCAGAGCTGGAGCCAGCGCGGGCTCGCGCACATCAAGCGAAGGCGCTAGGGAGGGCCCGAGATGGCCACATCAATGGTTGCTTGTGATAGTGCGGCCGAGCAGGTGGGCGTTGCCAGGCTGTCGACGAAGATGGCCTCGGTGACACTCGCTTGCAAGCGATCGCTAGTCGAGTTGATCTGCAAGGTACCCGAGTAGGCCACCAGCTCGTTGGTGCATGGCTCGGCCGCGCCAAGGCAAATCGAGGTAGCCCAGGCCGCATCCGGCAAGCTCAAGGTGCCAGCGGGCGGATTGGCGGAAGCAACCCGCAAGGTCAGTCGCTCGGGCCCGGCCTCGTTGTCGATGTTGCCAGAGAAGCTCAGTTCCGCGCCGTCATCGCTGGCGGCTGGGTTGAAGATGCTGCCCTGGTAGAGCTGTTGGGCACCGGCGCAGGCAACGCCCGAGCCATCCGAGAACACCGGCGCGCCATCGATAGGGGCGGGCATGGCGTCGATGGTGGAAGCGCCGTCGTCCCCACAGGCCAGGGTGAGCACGCTGAGAGCGAGCAGACTTAGTCGAAATCGATGGCAACTCATCTGCCCTCGATCTTACTCCAGCTTGCCCGCCGAGGGTCAGCCGGCGTTGGAGCTGGCCTGTTGGCGCTGCTTTTCTTTGAGCGCCACTTCCGCGTCATGACGGGCCTTGCGCTCGACCTTGCGCTGTCGGCGCTGGCTGTTGAGCAGCCGCCAGATGCCTCTGCCCGTGAAGGAGCCCAGAACGTAGGCGGCGACCACGGGGGCGGCCAGGGTCATTTTCCAGTCCCAAATAGCAAAGTGCAGGTCGACGTCCTGGAGATTTTGCACCACGAAGACCAGCAGCGAGAGCACGAAAATGAGCGAGATGAATCGGGCGATTTTCTTCATGGTCTACCTAGGCTAAGAGTGACATGCGCCAAGGCTTGGCGCCGCATGCGCAGTACCAAGGGCAGGCAAGCCCGCCCAAGGTACGAGATCCGCTACTCGCTCTGACCGGTGATGAGCTGAAATTCGACACGGCGATTGGCCTCACGACCCTTCTTGGTCGCGTTGTCCTCTTTCGGAAGGCTAGGTCCGTAGCCTTTTGCTCGCAACCTGTCAGCGGCTATGCCCTTGCTTACCAGGTAGTCGACGACGGCTTGCGCACGGTCTTGGCTGAGCTTGGTGTTGACCTCCTCGGTGCCTTCGGTGTCGGTGTGACCTTGTACCTCGACACGCACGCCGGCGTACTCAGTGAACACGGCGACCGCCTGATCGAGAATCGCAAAGGAGCTGGGACGAATCTTTGCCGAATTGCGCTGGAAGACGATGCCCTGGATGACTCCAGAGAATTGCTGCACCTTCTCGGGGACCGTGTCAGGGCAGCCGTCGTCGTCCTCGAAGCCGTTCTTGGTCTCCGCTTCGACCGGGCAGCGATCGTCGGCGTCGACAATGCCATCGCTGTCGTTGTCTGGATCTGGGCAGCCGTCGATGTCCATGAAGTCATCCATGTCCTCGGCTTGATCGCGACATTCGTCTTGCGCGTCGAGGATGCCATCGCCGTCGTTGTCGAGATCGGGACAGCCGTCTTGATCTTCGAAGTCGTCGATGTCCTCGGCTTCCTTGGCATACTGGTCAACGCCATCGAGCACGCCGTCGCCGTCGTTGTCGAGCTCGGGACAGCCGTCGTCGTCCTCGAACTCATCCATGTCTTCGGCTTCGGTAGGGCATTTGTCGGCCTCGTTGGCAATCCCGTCACCGTCGTCGTCGAGCATTTTGGGCGGCGGGGGTGGCGCGTCACCGAAGGTCTTGTAGAAGCCAAGGAAGAACTCGCCATCCGTGGTCACCGACTCTGACTCGCTCGATGGCGGCAAGAGCAGGCGCAGGTCCGCGCGCACGCCCCAGTTGTCCTCGAAGTCGTATTTGGCACCGATACCGGCATGCACAAGCATGTCGCTCTCCGAACTAAAGAGCCGCTCGTCGTCGGAGGAAGAGGTCAGAGCACCGAAGCCGGCCAAAACGAAAGGCCGAAAGCTGCCCTGCATGAGATGCGCGAGGGCATGGGCGCGCCATCCAAAGGCGACCACATCGACGCCGGCATTGCGAGCGGCCGTGGGCATGATGGCCAGCTCGCCTTCGAGATCGACTCGCTTGGTCAAGACAAAACCAGTGCGAACACCGAAGGCGAGGCCATTCTCGAGCGAGTCGGCGTCTGCCTCATCGACGCTGCCGAGCTCGTTGTTCTCGCTAAAGAGGTGGGCGCCGCCGAAGACGCTGAACTCGCCCTTTCGCTCGGCACGCGCGTTGGGCACATAGGCCACGGCCAGCAAGGCAGCGGCACAGACAAAGGAAACTTGAATTTTGTACATGGCGGCTCCTAGAGGAAGTTGACGATGATGGTGGCTTCGGTCTTGGTGTCGAGCTTTTGCGCTTCGGGCACAAAGCCGGCCTCAAAGGGAGTCTTAGGGAAGGAGGGCAGCGCCGAGGGCACGTTGTCGTAGCGGGCCTCGAAGCCGAAGCGAAAGTTGACGTCCTTGTAGATGGTCGTGGTCAGCGAGATCTTGCTGGTCAGACGCGCGTCTTCGAAGCGATCTGCTGGGCCGGTTGGCGTTTTGAGCTTGTTGACGTTGAACAAGCCTTCCAGGGACGCGGCCAAGCCAGAGTCTGCACTGAGCTTGCCCTCGTAGCCGGCGAAGGCGCGCAGCGAGTGGTTGGAGAAGCCCTTGCCGACGACAGGATTCTCGTAGCTGTAGTCGTAACCGCCCTCGGCGACCAGATTGTGGCGGGCGCTCTCATAGGCGGTTCGGCTGTAGCCGACTTGTCCGCCGCCGATGAACTGCTTACCAGCTGGCTTGTCGGTTGCTCCCTGCGCACTTACGTACAGTGCATCCGCATCGCTGAGGAAGCGATCGTAGCGGGCCTTGCCGTTGAGGGCGCGAGCGGTGGTTTGAATGAGTCGCTGGTACTCGTTGGGACCGATGTCGCCATCGGCATCGGCGTCGTTGGCAAGGTAGATGCTGGAGCGGGCATAGGCGCCACTCGCTTCGACCTGGAACTTGTTCTTGTTGGCCTTGCGAGACGCCTTGGCGCCGGCCGAGAGCGTGGTCGAGCGCGAGTTGCCGGTCGCGAGAATCAGACCAGCGAGTGCGCCAGCCTTCCACTCGGGCTTCTCGGCTTTTTTGAGCTCTTTGGCTTCATCCTCACTGGTGTGAGTGAATTTAGGATCGTCGGCCCAGGCGCTGGTTGCTGCCAAGAGCAGACCGGTTCCGAGGCAGAGAGAAATGAACGAAGATGAGCGGATCACGATGGCTCCTAATGAGATGTGGTGTCGATAGCTACTGAGTTCGATGCAGGTTGGATACGACGCCGAATAGTACGATTGCCTGCGCTGCTATTGCACCTGATGCAGATGCACATCGCGCTGTGGGAAGGGGATCGAGATACCGTTGGCGTCCAGGGCGAGCTTGATTTGCTCGGTGAGGGCGAATTTCGTCGCCCAAAAATCACTTACCGCCACCCAGGGGCGGACCACCAGGTTGACACTGCTGTCGCCAAGCTCCGAGACCGCGATGGTGCATTTGGGCTCCTTGAGCACGCGCTCGTCCCCCGACACGATCTCGGTCAAGACCTCCTTGGCCTTCTTGATGTCGTCGCCGTAGCCAATGCCCACCACCATGTCGATGCGCAAGATGCCCTTGGCACTGATGTTCTCGATGACAGCGCCGGTGACCTGGGCGTTGGGAATGATGATGGTGCGGTTGTCGCCCGTCACCATGATGGTGTTGAAGACCTCGATGGTCTCGACGGTGCCGATCGTGCCGGCGAGCTGAACCAGGTCGCCAATCTTGTACGGGCGGAAGATAATGATCATCACGCCGGAGGCAAAGTTGCCAAGGGATCCCTGTAGGGCAAAACCGACGGCCAGTCCCGCGGCACCCAGAATGGCGACGGCGGCAGTGGTTTGCACGCCAAGTCTCTCCAGAGCCGCAATGACCACGACGGCCATCAAGAGGCCGCGCAGCACGCTGGTGAGGAATTTGCGAAGCGACTCATCGACGCGGCCATCGATGATCTTGTCGACGCCACCGACGATGGCACGCACAATCATCTTGCCGATGACGAAGACCAGACTAGCGATGACCAGCCGCAGGCCAAAGGGCACCAGGTATTCGTTGGCGACGTAGCGCAGGTAGTTGACGCTCAATTCAAACTGCATAGTTTCTCCCAAGGCGCGGCGAGGGCCCGCGCTGCACGTGCAACGACGACCGAGCCTCACCCCCGATGCTCGAGACTCGATGCAGTTCTCACACAGGAAGGACGCATGCACAAGTCCACGGGTCGCACCAGACTGCGATACGATGCGTGGGTGGCGAGGCGGCTCTCATTTCGGATCAATCTGTTTCACGTGGCCGTTCCGATGATTGCCATCGTGGTGGCGGCCGGCCTCATTGCCCCCAAGGCTCTCGCCGAGGGTGCGACCTCTTTCACCAAAGTCTGGTTCGATTCTCTCGACTGGTTCTTCATGCTGACCACCAGCGGCATGTTGGTCCTTGGCCTGTGGCTGGCTGGTTCACGATTTGGCGGCATCGTCCTTGGCAAGCCGGGAGAGGCTCCCGAGTTTTCGACGATGTCGTGGCTGGCCATGCTCTTTGCTGCCGGCATGGGCACGGGCATCCTCTTTTGGGGTGTCGCCGAGCCGCTCACCCATTACATGGGTGCGCCGGGCGTAATTGGGCAGAGCGCGCATGCGGCCCGCAACGCCATGGTCGTGACCGGCTTGCACTGGGGCTTGCACGCCTGGGCCGTCTACGCGATCGCGGCCCTGGTTCTGGCCTATTTCTGCTTTCGACGCGATCGCGCCTATCTACCCGGCGAGCCCATCCGCGATGTCTTTCCCGGGGCATGGGCGGCACCGCTTGCCACACTCACCGATCTCCTGGCGGTCATGGCCATCGTCTTTGGTGTCGCCGGCGCGATGACCATGGGCACCTTTCAAATTCAAACCGGTCTGCACATCGTCTTCGGCGTGAGTCCTGACTCACTGGAAGTCGCAAGCGCGATCCTGGTCGTGCTGGTCGCTTCCTATATGAGCTCGGCCGCCACCAGTCTCGACAAGGGCATCAAGTGGCTGTCCAACATCAACATCGCCATTGCGCTCTTGCTGGCGGCCTTTCTGCTCATCGTCGGACCGACCGCCTATTTGCTCAAGGGCTATGTGGTCGGCGTCGGTGACTACCTCACCCAGTTGCCGCGCCTCTCGCTGCAGCTCTTTCCCTACTCGGACTCGGAAGGCTGGCTGCACGGATGGACGCTCACCTACTTCGTCTGGTGGATTGCCTGGGCACCCTTCGTCGGTGTCTTCGTGGCTCGCATCAGTCGCGGTCGCACGATTCGCGAGTTCTTGCTCGGGGTCATGTTCGTGCCCGCCTTCTTCTCCTTGCTGTGGTTCGCCATCTTCGGAGGCGCCGGTCTGTACCAGGAGATTCACGGCGCCGGTGGCCTGGTGGGCATCGTGCAAGAGGACACGACTCGCGCCCTCTTCGCTCTCTTTAGTCACTATCCGCTCAGCAAGCTCTTGTCGGTGGTGGCCGTCTTGTTGGTCTTCGTCTTCATGGTTACCAGTGTCGACAGCGCCACCTTCGTGCTCGGCATGCTCACCAGTGAAGGTGCCATGGATCCCCCGCGCGCTCGCAAGATCACCTGG
>JAHEAK010000741.1 GCA_024642805.1 Kofleriaceae bacterium
TAGATCTCCGGGTTGCCATCCTTGGACAAGGTGATGGCAAGCTTGCCGCCCTTGGGCGACCAGCTGGCTCCGGTGTTCATGCCGCTGTACTTGCTCACGCGCACCGGGCGTCCACCTCCGGCCGACACCACGTAGAGGTCGGGGTTGTTGCGCATGTACGAGGTGTAGGCCAGCTTGTTTCCGCTCGGCGACCAGGCGGGCAGGATGTTGATCGAGCTGTTGTTGCTCAGGCCGTGCACCGAGGCGCCATCGAAGTCCATGCCCATGATGGCCTTGCCCGAACGACCGCCTTTGCCTTTGCTCTTGGTGACGAAGGCGATCTGGCTGCCGAAGAAGCCGTCCTCGCCCGTGAAGTATTTGACGACCTCGTTGCACCACAGGTGGGTGAGCTTGCGAATGTCCTTGCTGTCTCCCTGGTAGCTCTTCTCCAGGACCGCCGAGGAGCCTTTCTCGATTTCGTAGAGCTTGAAGTCGATCTTCACGCGCGAGCCGTTGACCTCGGTCTGAAACTTGATGACGCCGAAGGCACCAACGTCTTTCCAGGCATTGATCTCGATGCCCATGCCTTCCTTTTGCAGGTTGGCCAGAAAGCCCTTCTTGTCCATCACCTTGAACCAGCCGGCGATGTCGAGGTCAAAGGCGGCTACCTTGAGAACTTCGGAAGCACTGGCGGCGTCACCACCGGTGGCCATCGGAATGGCCATGGGATAGCGCGAGCGCTGGGGCTTATTGATGTCGATGACAAAATCGTCGTCTGCGTGTGCAGAGGAAACCGTCGAGCCCAGCGCACAGAGCGCGAGCGCGAAGATGACTAGAGTTCGAAGTTGAAGCATATGCCCTTTACCGTGAGTAGTGATTTGAGCTTGTCGGGTACAGGCTCTTCCATGTTGGGTGCGGTCTTCAAAGCAACTTCGACCGAACGATCGAGGTTGGTATTCTTTGAGCGCGTTTTTAGTTCGCGATCCAGAATTTCGCCGTCTTCTTTTAGGCGCACGCATCCAATGGCCTTGCCCGTGCCCGTCTCCAGGGCTGGCACCTGCCACACACTGTAGATTCGCCCCTTGAGCTCGCCCACATAGGGGTCGCCGCGGGCCTCCTTCTCGGTGCCCCAGAGCGCGGAGCCGTCAGCGGCACCTTCGGTGGGGATTTCGTCACTGCCGGTATCGCTGAGATCTTCGTTCTGCTTGCGATTCTTCTCGAGGATCGAATTGATGTCGACCTCATCGGGGTTGACGGGAATCTTCTTGTCGTCCTTCTTCTCTTCGGGCGTCTTCAGCTCGTCCTTCGAGGCGCCATCGTCGACCTGAGGCTTGAACTTCTCCTTTTTCTTCTTCTGCGGCTGCTTGTTCTTGGGCTTGACCTCCTTGAAAGCCAGCGAGGCCTCGATGGTTTCCGCCTTGCCAAAATCAGTCGCGCTCGCTACGCCATCCCCGCCACCGCAACCCTTGCTTGCACCCTTGGAGACCACACCGCCGATGATGACCAGGTGCAGAAGCAGGGTGGCCGCAAGGCCGGTGAATATGGACGGGTTGTCCCTCATCTACTTGGATTCAATAGCTTGTGTGCCTGTACCAGCGCCGGTCCCCGCGGATTCATCCAGGGTGCCGTAATCAAGGTTAGCACCTGGATCCGTTCGCATTTGCAGTTTGATAACACCGGCGTTTTGGGCAGCTGCCATGGCCGTGACCACCACCGCGTAGGGCAGGTCTTTGTCGGCTTCGATGTACAGCTCCTTCTCGGTAATAACGCGCGGATTGGCACTAAGTTTTTCCTCAAGCTCGATCCACTTGACCGGCGCCTGGCCCAAGAAGAGCTCGCCGGTTCGGGAGATGCTCAAGGTCAGCCGGCCCGCCGGATCGTCCTGAGTGGCCGCATTGGTCTGCGGCAAGTCGAGATCGACGGCGCTGTTGGCCATGGTCGTGGCCGTGATCATGAAGATCACCAAGAGCACGAGCATGACGTCCACCATGGGCGTGACGTTGATCTCGCTATTGAGAGAGCCCTTCTTGCCGCCTGACATGCCCATAACGACTGGCTCCTAGTTCAAGAAGTGGCGGCGGATGATGTTCAGGTAGTCGTGCTCGAAGTTCTCCATTTCGGAGATGAGCACGGTGATGCGCCGAGTGAAGTAGTTGTAGGCCATGACGGCGGGAATGGCCGCCAAGAGGCCGACAGCGGTGGCTATGAGCGCTTCGCCAATTTGCGGAGCGATTTGCCCGAGCTTAATGGCCTCGTCGGGATTGATCTGTTGGAAGACCAAGAGGATGCCCCACACCGTTCCGAGCAGACCAATGAAAGGTGCCGATGAGCCCGTGGTCGCCAAGAAGGGAATCATGCCCTCGAGCTTGGTGGTCTCGGCTGACTGGGCCTTGCGCAGGGCGCGCTGCACGTTCTCGAGGTCGGCCTCGCGATCGCGGTTGGCGGGGTTGTCGGAGCTGAGCTTGGCAAGCTCGGTGTAGCCGGCCAGGAACATGGCCGAGACCGGGCTGTTCCGGAGCGCCTGGGCGTTCTTGTAGATTTGCTCGATGTCTTTGGAGCGCCAGAAAGAGTCGCCGAAGAGGGCGCTCTCTCGCGCGGCGCGGCGCAGGTAAAACACCTTGAAGCCGATGATGTACCAACACAGGATCGACATGATTGCCAGCACACTCATGACCGCCAGTACGGCGCCGGAGGCGTTGGAGATCATCGACCAGGTGCTCATGGAATCGGCAACTCCCAGGGCTCCAAGTTGGACTTCTTGCATATTCGCTGTTTAGCAAGTAACACAATTGCTTAACAGGCCCTTTGGGCTGCTTTTCCCATGAATACCCGCCCGTCATGCGCAGTCTCAGGGGGCATCAGGTGGCCCTGGCGCCTCGCCATGGCCCTGCTATTCACGGGTATATTTTGCTCAAATTT
>JAHEAK010000742.1:0-654 GCA_024642805.1 Kofleriaceae bacterium
CAGGAAATAGCTTATCGAGAAGGCCAGGGGATGCTTGGGCATGAGGGTCCCGAAGGCCGCCGCCATGCACGCCACCGTGATGACGCCCAGACTCAGGCCAACAATGGCCTCGATGAGCAGCGTGCTGCTACCCATATTGGTGATTGCCATGCCGGCCACGGTGGTGATGGTGAAGATGGCGATGCCTACGACGCTGGCGGTCAAAAGCTTGCCAGCTAGCACGGTCCAGCGCGCGATCGGGCGACTCCACAGATAGGCATAGGTCTTGTCTTCAATCTCTTCCGCAATCGCCGGAGCTGCCAAGAGGGCGGCCACCAAGAGTTGAATGCCAGAGCTCATCGCCATGAATTCTTTCCAGCGAGTTTGCTCAGAGGCGTCTTCGCCAGCGCCCAAGAGGTAGGGCAAGAGCGGCAGAAAGGCGAAGAACAAGGCGATGGGCAGGATGCGCGATCGCAAAAAGCGCCTGGCGGTGAGACCGGCGATGGCCAGCACCGCGCTCGTGTTTGGGACGGCCTTCATCGCCTGTCTCCCGTGAGGTAGTCAAAGACCGCGCCCAGGTTGTTATCCGGGCTGGTCAGCGAGCGCAGCTTGATGCCGTGCTCGAGACAGGCCTTGGAAATGAGATCGTAGCAGGCGTCAGGATTAGCGGTCTCG
>JAHEAK010000742.1:664-2891 GCA_024642805.1 Kofleriaceae bacterium
GGCCATCTCCCGACCCAGCACGCGCGGCTGGCTGCACTCGACGCGAATGCGGTGCGGGTGCTTGTCGATGAGACCGCGAATGTCGCGCAGGTTGCCTTCAGCCAAGACCTGGCCGCGGTAGATGACCATGATTTCCTGGGTGACAGCCTCGATCTCGTAGAGCACGTGGCTGGAGATGAGGATCGTCTTGCCCTGATCGGCCATGGCCTTGACCCTGTCGACGATGCGCCTGCGCTCGACCGGATCGATGCCGGTGAGTGGCTCGTCGAGAACGATCATGTCGGGATCGTGGACGATGGCCGTGGCAAGCTTCGCGCGCTGACGCATGCCCTTGGAGAATTCGACGACCTTGCGGCCCATCGCATCCTGCAGACCCATGTCGACCAGAGCCTTCTCGGCCGCTTGCTTGGGCTTGGCAACGCCGGAGAGCTTGGCCATGACCGTCACGAACTCGATGGCCGTGAGCTCGGGATAGACCTGCTCGTGCTCCGGGCAGTAGGCGATGCGGCTGCGCACTTCCTTGCTGGTGAAGGGATCGTGGCCAAAGATGCGCAAGGTGCCACGCGAGGGCCGCATGAGGCCGACGACCATCTTCATGAAGGTCGACTTGCCCGCGCCGTTGGGGCCGAGCAAACCGACCACGCCGCCCTTGACGCTCCAGTTGATCTCGGAGACGCCGAGCACCGGCCCGTACCACTTGCTCAGGCGCTCAGCCGCGATGGCGATGTCGTTGCCCACTAGCCACCTCCCATGCCCGCGCGCTGCGCTGCACGCACACGGTAGAAAATGATGAACACGCACACGACGATGTAGCCAGCGAGCGAGATCGCCGAGGCGCTGAGCGTGGGCGCCCGGGTGCCAAAGAGGAAGTCGACCTCGAAGACGCCGCTGGCAAATCCCGTGATCGCAGAAGGCAAGTTGAGCGCCGCCAGCGAGGGCGTGTGGGTGGCATGGGCTACACCGCGGATGATGTTGCCGAGCACCAGGATGATGGCGCCGTAGCCGGCAACCGCATAGCGAGGGTTCTTGGACAGGGCGCCACAGGCCAGGGCCAGGCAGCCGTGGGCCAGGGTTGCGACAACACCGACGAGCAGGGCTTTGGGTATCCAGGGCAGGGTGTCGACGATCTGGTCGACATCCCCGGTCATTGCCATGCGGTAGACCGTGAGCAGCACCGGGGCCACCAACAAGATGGGCGCTAGCAAGACGAAGGAGCCGACCACCTTGCCGACCACGTAATCGAGGGGTCGAACCGGGCGGGAAAAGTAGAACTCAAAGGCGCCGGCCTTGAGATCGCGAGAGATGGCGCCGGCCAGGACCGTGAGGCTGACAATGAGTGCCACGAAACCGAGATAGGTGAAACTCTGAGGGATGAGACTGTCGGCGATGGAGCGCACCTGGCCGCCCATGGGTGACTCGGTGAAGAGCTTGTGGCGCGAGAAGTAGATGCCAACACCGATGCCGATCATGATGCTGGTGGCAATGGCGAGCGGCAGCTTGTAGCGCACCCAGCCCTGCCAGGACATGCCAACCAGGTTGCGGACGATGACCTGATAGCGAGTGCGCTGCGGCTTGCGCGTGCCGACATAGCGCTGATAGCCGAGGTCGTGAATGGCCGCTTTGCGCGCTTCGCTCATGAGGCCGCTCCTTGCTCTCGGTTGCCGAGATCCTCACCGACCACCCGCATGAAGGCCTCCTCGAGAGTCTCCAGTCGAACCTCGAGATGGCGCAGCTGCGCGCCGGCGGCTCTGGCTTCGCGCAAGAGAAAGCTCGCGTCCTCGCCGGCCGGCATGGTCACGATGAGGCGCTGGCCGGGGCGGACTTCAACCTCACAGCCGCGCGCCTGCAGGTGCGTGGTGAAGGCCTCTGTCGGATCGCGCATCTCGACCTCGACCACGCTCTCGTCAGCGCCGGTGCCGCTGGTGCGCAACTCCTCGATGGTGCCCGTGAAGCGCAGGCGGCCTTTCTGCATGATGATGACTTGATCGCAGATGCGATCGACGTCGGGCAGAAGGTGCGTCGAGATGATGATCGAGCACGAGCGCTTCTTGGGCAAGTCCATGATGAGCTCGAGCATCTCGTCGCGCGCGCGCGGGTCCAGGCCGTTGGTCGGCTCGTCGAGGAAGAGCAGCTCGGGATCGTGCACCAGCGCCTGCGCGAGCTTGACTCGCTGCTTGAGACCCGTCGAGTAGCCCTCGACCTTCAAGTAGCGCTTGTCCTCGATGCC
>JAHEAK010000120.1 GCA_024642805.1 Kofleriaceae bacterium
GTCGGCAGGTCCGAATAGTGGGACTTGTGCTCCTTGTCGCGAGCCTCCAGAGCAGCTAGTGCCTCGGGAGAGCCTGGCGCCAGCTCCTTGCCATCTTTGCCGAGCAGCGGCTCCTCGGCGATGTGCGCGTTCTCGTATTGCAGGGCGTTGCAGTTGTCGGCGGTCGACAGCTCGGATCCAGCCTTGTGCTGAGGAGCGTGTGGCCACTCGATCTCGGTGCCGTTGGGCGTCTCGTGAGGGGAGAAGCGGCAGCCGAAGGTGGTACCGATGTGGAACTTGTGCTTGTACTCGACGTACTTGATGCCGAGGAAGGCACAGGCACAGCCAATGGTCGTGAGCAGACAGGCGATCAGCAGCTTTTGTTGGTTCTTCTGCGCTGCACGAACCGCCCAAGCAGCACTGAGACTGGAGAAGATGAGGACGCCGGTGTTGATGGCGCCGTACTTCACATCCAGGTACTTGTGCGCGTAGGCGAAGACCTCTGGGTGGTTGTAGCGGAAGACGATGTAGGCCACGAAGAGCGCAGAGAAGAACAAGACCTCCTGCGCCAAGAAGGCCCACATGCCCAGCTTGCCAGAGTCGAACTGGTGCTGAGGGCCGTCGAAGTGGTGAGCAACGTGGGCGTCGTGCCCGTTGATGGTGTGATGACTGCTCATGGTCTAGGCCTCCGACGCTTTCGAATCGGATTTGTAGCGCCAGCCGCCGTCCTCGTCGTCCTTGACCAGATCGCTGTACTCGTAGAGCTCAGGAAGAGGGATGGGCTGGCCGATCGGGAAGTTGTAGAGCGGTGGTGGCGATGAGGTTTGCCACTCGAGAGTGGTGCCGCCCCATGGATTGCGAGGTGCCTTCTTGCCGTTCTTGAGCGAGATGACGAGGTTCATGATCACGCAGAAGAGGGTGATGCCCATGATGAAGGCACCAATCGAAGACAGCTGGTGCATCAGCTCGAAGCGTGGGTCGTAATCGAAGTAACGACGAGGCATGCCGCGCGAGCCCATGATGAACTGCGGGATGAAGGTCATGTTGAAGGCGAAGAAGACGATGACCGCCATGATCTGTGCCGGCTTCTCTGCGTACATCTTGCCGCTCATCTTTGGCCACCAGTAGTGCAGCGCGCCGAAGAAGGCGATGAGTGCCGAGCCCATCATCACGTAGTGGAAGTGCGCGACCACGAAGTAGGTGTCGTGCAGGTGCACATCAACGTTGAGCGTGCCAAGGAAGATGCCGGTGAGACCACCAATGCTGAAGAGCAAGATGAACATCAGCGCGTAGAGCATCGGGCTGTCGAGGCGGATGTCGGCCTTGTACAGCGTGGCCACCCAGTTGAAGACCTTGATGGCCGAGGGAATGGCCACCGAGAAGGTCAGAGCCGAGAACACCATGTTGGCCAGCGAGCTTTGCCCCGAGACGAACATGTGGTGGCCCCAGACCAGGAAGCTGAGCAGGGCCAGGCCGATGGACGAGTAGGCGATGAACTCGTAGCCGAAGATGTGCTTCTTGGCAAAGGTGGTGATGAGCTCGCTCATCACGGCCATGGCCGGAAGGATCATGATGTACACGGCGGGGTGCGAGTAGAACCAGAAGAAGTGCTGGAAGAGCACGGGGTCACCGCCCAGGGCGGGATCGAAGATGCCAATGTGCAGGACGCGCTCGACGAAGAGCAGGAGCAGGGTGAGACCGAGCACCGGCGTCGCCAGCACCTGGATGACGGCGGTGGCGTAGATGCCCCACAGGCTGAGCGGCATCTTGAACCAGCCCATGCCCTTCGGTTTGAACTTGTGGATGGTGACCACCATGTTCAGACCGGTGAAGATGGAGCTAAAGCCGAGCAAGAAGGCGCCGGCCACCGCGGGCACAACAGCCGTGTCAGTGCTGGTGCTGTACGGCGTGTAGAAGGTCCAACCCGTGTCCACGCCGCCCAGGAAGAGCGACAGGATCAGAAGAAGCGCGCCGGAGAGCCACAGATAGAAGGAGGCCAGGTTCAGACGCGGAAAGGCGACGTCGGGCGCGCCGAGCAAGATGGGCACCACGAAGTTGCCGAGAGCGGCTGGAATACCCGGAATGATGACCAGGAAGACCATGACCGCGCCGTGCACGGTAAAGAGCTTGTTGAAGGTAGCCGCCTCGACCAATTGCGAGCCGGGGAAGAAGAGTTCCAAGCGCACCATGAGGGCAAAGGAGCCGCCCAGGAGGAAGGAGATCAGAATACCTATCAGGTACATCATGCCGATCCGTTTGTGATCGAGCGTGATGAGCCAGTTGCCGAGGCCTTTGGAGACCTCGAGGTAGCTGGGTTCTTGGTTCGTATCTGCTGTTGCTGCTTCGCTAGACATGATTTTGCACCTCTCGACTAGAGAGTCTTCATCCAGTTAATGAGGGCATCGATGTCTTTGTCTTTCAACTTGCCCTTGAAAGTCGGCATGACCGGGTTGAAACCCGCTCGCACCTTGGCCATCGGCTCGAGTACCGACTCGTGTACGTAGTTCTCGTCGACGGTTCCCGTTGAGCCGTCGGCGAAGCTGCGGCTGCCGCCCCACATGCCCTTGAAGGTAGGACCGGTACCGGCGCTGCCATCGAGACTGTGGCACTGCTTGCAGCCCAGGTTGTTGTAGATGCGCTGGCCCTGGCCCATGTAGCACTCCTGGCGATCGGCCTCTGGCAGCTCGCGACAGTCGACCTGACTCTTCTCGTACTCGGCATTGAGCCAGGCTTCGTAGCCGCCTGGTTCGTGCACGATGACCTTGGTCTTCATGTTCGAGTGCGAGTCGCCGCAGTACTCGGCACAGAACACCCGGTAGACACCAACCTTGTCGGCCTCGAACCAGATGTAGCTGTAGCGGTTGGGAATGACGTCTTGCTTGACCCGCATCGAAGGCAGGTAAAAGCTGTGCAGCACATCTTCTGAGCGCATGATGAGCTTGACCGGCCGATCGACGGGCACGTGCAGCTCGCCGATGTTGCCGACCGTCTCCGTGCCGTGGCTGTAGTTGAAGATCCACTTCCACTTGATGCCGGTGACGTTGATCTCCAGGGCATCGTGCGGCGCGGTGCTCATGTTCAGGTAGCCTTTCCAGCCGCCGATGAAGATGAACACGCAGATGATCGAAGGAATGACGGTCCAGACCACCTCCAAGACGTTGTCGTGGGCGGTCGAAGGCTCGGCCTTGTGTCCAGGGCGATGGCGATAGCGGATGGTCAGGTAGACGACCGCGATGCTGATAGCAACGAAGCAGAAGATGGCCAGGCCGAGAATGGCGTAGAACATCCAGTCGACGTGATCGGTGCTTTCGCCGGTGGCTTTGGCTGGCAGCCAGTAGCTATCGGGTTCTTCGTCGGTGAAATCGTAGGCTGGCTCTTCGGCCTCGGCCTTGGGTGCGGCCGCGGCAACGGGGGCAGCGGCCCCGGCTGGGGCGGCCCCGGCGGCAGGAGCAGCGGCCTCAGCCGTCTCGCCACCGGGCTCGGCAACAACCGCATCACCTTCGGCGTGCTCAGCAGCGACAGGCTGTGCCGTAGGCGCCTCGTCAGCGGTGGCCGCTTCGACGGCCTCGATGGGAGCGGCGGTAGGAGCGGCGGTGGGAGCCGCAGCAGGTTGTGGTGTGGCGGCCGGTTGGCCAGGTTGCGCCGAAACCATTGCTGGACCAACACAAAGGCTGGCTGCAGTAACGATCAAGGTCGCGATCAGTTTCCTAAACATGATCTTCCGAACTCCCTATCTGATGGACGTCTGTGGCGGCGTGCTCATGAACCCGCCGACGGCCTAACATAGCTAGCGCTCCGACGAGACCAAAGACAAAGACCAGGCCTCCGTAACGCATAATTTTCGCGACGATCGCTCCGTTTCCGGTGGGAGCGTCGTAGTGATAACAGGACAGAATGAAGCGCTCGAGCGCTTCAGATACTTCGCCGACACCGGCGCCGATGAGTTTGTCGCGCAGCACGATCGGATCGTAGAGCGTGCCGTAGACGTAGGTGGAGACGTGCGCCTGCGGACTCACCAGGATGAGCACCGCGGGATGCAGGTACTCTTTGCGCGGCTCGAAGTAGTGGTAGCCAAATCCAACCGCGTCGGCGACGCGCTTGATGTCGGCCTCGGTGCCGCGGAGAAAGTGCCAGCCCTTGGCCGCGTCGGCGCGCGTGTAGCGCTCGAGGTAGTTGGCCTTGGTGTCCTGGCTGCGCTTGACCGTCTCTCCGGGATCCAGGCCAATGGTGATGACCTCGTACTCGCGGCCAAGGGTCCAGTCCATCTGCAACATGGCGTCGACCAGACCACCGAGCTGCACGCTGCACAGCATCGGGCAATCGGAGTAGTTGAAGGTCAGGATGACTGGCTTGTCGCTGATGAAATCGCCCAGCTTGTGCGGCGTGCCGGTCTCATCGACGAAAGCCGCATCGACGGGCAGATCGGCGCCGAGCTTCTCGTGCACATCGACGGATTCAAGCTCCGCCGGTGTGGGCTCCATGCGATCGGCAAAGGCTTGCCCGCCGCTCCACAGGAGCAGAGCGATCAGCGCAGCGCTATGCGGACGAAACACAGACACGAGTGGACTCTATGGGTTGGCTCCAGCCGCGGGCTCGGCCGCAGCGGGTGCTGCGGGTGCTGCGCCTTCCGCGCCTTCGACAGGAGCGGCTTCCGCACCTTCCACGGGAGCCTCACCGTCGACCGGAGCGAGTCCATCAACGGGCGCAGGCGCTTCGACGGTGGCGTCGGCGGCGGGCTTGCCGGCAACCGCAGGCACCGTCGGCACATTGAGCTCACCGAGGCTTGGGATCATGCTGGTGCCTGCCTTGGCAGAGGCCAACACACCCGCCGAGGCCTCTTCGATGGCCAGGCGCTTGAGCGTTCCCGCTTTGGGATCCGCGTACACGGTGGTGGCCAGATCCGCGCGCTGGCGAGCGTCGAGATCGCGAATGCCTGAGGTAAGGCCCTGGGCAGCGCGCTCGGCGGCAATCTCGCCGTGGGTGTTTTCGAAATAGGCCTGCAGCGCAACTACGCCGGCCCAGAGGATGGCGGTGGTCGCCAATCCGATGACGACGATCGCAAGGCTGTTGACCTTGTCTTCTGCTTTTTCAGGAAAGTCACTCATTCTCGTCTCTCCTATTGGTTCTCAAAGCGCAGCGAGTCGGCCAGGCCGGGGTCGCCCTTGGCGAGGAGGTTTACTTTGGACAGGGTGTTGGCGACGCTGGCCATGAAGAGCAGGCCCAGGCCACCAAAGACCATCACGTCGAGTGGCAGCATGCGGAAGATGGCACTTGCCTTGGCACCCACAGCCATGTGGTTGTTGAGCGCTGGCATGACTTGCCAGTACAGGTCCAGGTAGTGCCAGAGCAGCATCCAGGCAGCAAAGCCAGCGAGCACCTTGAGGTTGCGCTTGGTGTGGCGGCTCATGAGCAGCACGAAGGGGATGATGAAGTGCACGGCCAGCATGAGCAGGGTGACCTTGCCCCAAACGCCCATCTCGCCAATGGTCTGGTACGAGTCGGGGTGCGCAAACCAGCGCTTCATGAAGTAGCCGGTCTCCTCGGGAATGTTCGCGCCCCAGATGAGCATGAACTGCGAGAAGCACACGTAGCCCCAGAAGAACACGAAGGCAAAGAGCAGCTTGCCAATGTCGTGGTAGTGCTCGACGGTGATCGAGTGGCTGAGGCGACCGGAGCGCTGCAGACCCATGGGGATGAGCACCATGAGCGAGAAGATCGAGATGGCGCAGCCCGCGAAGTAGATGACGCCGAACATGGTCGAGAACCACTCAGGATCGATCGACATGAGCATGTCGAATCCGAAGAAGGCACAGCTGAAGGCGAAGGCGAACATGGCCGGTGCCGACATCTTGATCATCTTGGCGCGCAGCTCGGCGCCGTTGCCCTCGTCCTGGGCCAGCGAGGTCTTGAAGAACCAGCGGCTGACGCTGATCCAAACCGCGAAGTACAGACAGATGCGAGCCGCAAAGAACTGCGGATTGAGGTAGCCGCTCTTGGCGTGCACCAGGTGGTGCGTCTCGACGAACTCGTGGTTGCTCCACACGTAGAGGTTGTGATTGCCGAGCAGCATAGGCAGCCAGATGCCCATCGACATGAGGAAGAGCAGCGGGAAGGTCTGGGTCAAGACCTCGGCCACGCGGCGCATGACGACGCTCCACTTGGCGTTGATGAGGTGCATGATGAGCACGAAGAAGAGCGCGCCCAGGGCCAAACTGGTCATGTAGGTAAAGGCGACCAGGTAGGAGTGAAAGAAGCGCTGCATGCCGTCGCCAAGGGCCAGGCCCCAGACGATGCCAGCGATGAGCAAGAGCGCACCACCGGCAAGGCCGAGTGAGCGGATCTTTTTCATGCCGGGACCGGCTTTGATTTTCTCTTCGGGATGAAGGAGATTTTCTGAGGAACTCATGGTGATTCCTTATCGGATGGCCGGCCGCTTGTCGGCGGGTACGTCGGTCTGGACGGTGGCGTTGGCGCTGCGCTGCAGTGCTCGTACGTAAAGGACGATGGCCCAACGATCCGCCTCTTTGATTTGCGGGCCGTAGGCAGGCATCGAGCGAATGCCGTAGGTGATGGTGTTGAAGAGCTGGCCGTGCGGCTGGGTCGCAAAGCTGGCTTGCGTCATGTTGCTTGGAGCCACCCAACCGGTGGCCGAAGCGCCCACGCGATCGGCGCGCTGCGCGATCATGCCCTGGCCATCACCGCCGAGGCCGTGACACGGAGAGCAGTAGATCTCGAAGCGGTTTTGGCCGCGATCCATGGTCTCTTGGGTCATGGGAATCTCGGCTGGGAACTCAGTCGCCCACTGGCCTGCCTGCAGACCGCGGTAGAAGTGATCGTCAGCCTTGAGCTCGCCACGAGCCACCGTGCCATCGACGGGCAGACGCTCGGCACGACCATCCGGGAAGATGTCGCTGGCCGTCTGCGCCTTGTTCTTGGCCTGGAAGTCCATGTTCGGGTTGATGTGGTAGTGCGGATGCGGGCTCTTGGAAGAGCGCTTCTTGTAGATGTACGCGAAGGGAACCAGCGCCACGCAGGTGCTGACCACGATCATGGCGATAACCCCCTTGGGCAGAGCGCGATGCGCCTTGCTGGTCTGGTAGCGCACCTCTTCGATGGCGGTAGCACCAGCGGCCTCGAGGGTCGCTTTGGTCTTCTCGTCATCGAACTTGGGATCATCCGCTTCGATGGCAACGAAGAAGCCATGCGAGGTGGCGGTCAGGAAGCGATCGTTACCAAAGAGTGGGTGCCAAACCTGGGGCAGCTTGTTGAGGCCCCACATGCCGAAGAAGGTGGCAAAGGCGGCCAGCAGAACCGTCACCTCGAAGGCGATGGGAATCTGCATCGGCAAGCTGATGAGTGGCTTGCCGCCGATGTTGAATGGGTAGGTCCAGTTGTTCATCCAGGTCTGCATCAAGATCGCGAGACCCAGACCCGTGGCGCCGGCCCCGAAGGTCAGCATCGGCAGGATGGTGGGCTTGATGCCCATGGCTGGATCGATGCCGTGCACCGGGAAGGGGCTGTGGCAATCGAACTTGGTGTAGCCGGCAGTGCGTACTGCTTTGGCCGCTTCGATGAGAGCGCCGGGGCTCTCGTACTCAGCGAGCAAGCCGTAGAGCTTGTCTTCTACCTGGTCGGTTTCTTTTTCGTGACTCATTGTCGATATCTCCAATGCGCCTAGTGCTTCACGCCTGCGTGAGCATGATGAGAAGCACCCTTAACCTCGAACATGGCAATCATTGGCATGTAGCGCAGGAAGAGCAGGAAGAGGGTGAAGAACAGACCGAAGCTGCCGATGAAGGTCGTCGCGTCGTACATGGTTGGCGAGTAGTAGTGCCAGCTGCCAGGCATGAAGCTTCGAGTCAGCGAGGTCACGATGATGACAAAGCGCTCGAACCACATGCCGACGTTCACCAGGATGCACAGGCCAACGATGATGAAAGGCGAGGTGCGGATCTTCTTGAACCAGAAGAACTGCGGCACGATGACGTTGCAGGTGATCATGGTCCAGTAGGCCCAGGCAAAGGGACCGAAGGCGCGGTTGAGGAAGGTGAAGCCCTCGTACTCATTGCCCGAGTACCAGGCGATGAAGAACTCGGTGCCGTAGGCAAAGCCGACCATCGAGCCGGTGGCCAGGATGACCTTGCACATGTTCTCGACGTGCAGGTCGGTGATGATGTGCTTCATGTTGAAGATGGCCCGTGCGGGCACCATCAGCGTGAGCACCATGGCGAAACCGGAGAAGATTGCGCCAGCCACGAAGTAAGGCGGGAAGATGGTGGTGTGCCAACCGGGCAGCTGACCGACGGCGAAGTCGAACGAAACCACCGAGTGCACCGAGAAGACCAGCGGCGTACAGAGAGCTGCCATGATCAGGTAGGCGCGCTCGTAGCGGTGCCACTGACGGGCCGAACCGCGCCAGCCAAGGGCCAGGATGCCGTAGATCGTGTGCTTGAGCTTGGAGGCGGTGCGATCGCGAAGGGTCGCGAAGTCGGGAACCAGACCCATGTACCAAAAGAGGATCGAACAGGTCATGTAGGTCGAAACCGCGAACACGTCCCAGGCCAGTGGCGAGCGGAACTGCGGCCAGATGGCCATGTCGTTCGGGATGGGCAAGAGCCAGTAGGCCAGCCAAGGACGACCGGTGTGAATGACCGGAAAGAGACCGGCACAGACGACCGCGAAGATGGTCATAGCTTCGGCGGCGCGGTTGATGGAGGTCCTCCACTTTTGGCGCATCAGGAAGAGCACGGCGGAGATGAGCGTTCCGGCGTGGCCGATACCGACCCAAAAGACGAAGTTGACGATAGGCCAGGCCCAAGCTTCGGTGTTGTTGTTGCCCCAGATGCCTACGCCGGTCGTAAACAGGATGTAGAGCGTGACAACCAGCATGCCCAGAACACCGACGGCGGCGCCGAAGGCTGGCAGCCAGATCTTGGGGGCCGTGTCGGACTCGACGACGCCACAGACGGAGTCGCTGATGCCTTTGAAAAATTCACGGGCTTCCGCGGCAGCCGTGGCCGATTCTGCACTACTCATGGTTCTTCTCGTCCTTCGCCTTAGCCACTAGAGCAGGGTTCGGGTTGGTGATGCGTGCCAGGAAGGCATTGCGTGGCGAGTTGTTCAGGCCCGCCAGAAGCGCGTAGGCGCGAGGCAGTTCCTGATTCTTGTAGACGCGGCTCTCTTTGTCGTTGAGGTCACCAAAGCGGATGGCTCCGGTTGGACATGCCTGCTCACAGGCGGTCTGGATCTCACCGTCGACGATGCTGCGGCGATTGTTCTTGGCGTCGATCTTGGTGCGCTCGATGCGCTGCACGCACCAGGTGCACTTCTCCATGACACCTCGGCTGCGAACCGTGACGTCTGGGTTGGACAAGAGCTTGCGCACCTTGTTGCGAGCCAACTCGAAGTCCTTGTTCCAGAACTTGTAGTTGAAGCGCCTGACCTTGTACGGGCAGTTGTTGGCGCAGTAGCGAGTGCCGACGCAGCGGTTGTAAGCCATGTCGTTGAGGCCCTCGGCGGAGTGCGCCGTGGCTTCGACAGGACAAACAACTTCGCAAGGAGCGCCTTCGCACTGCTGGCAGTGCACGGGCTGGAGCGCCATCTCGGGGCTATCCGGGTTGCCCTTGAAGTAGCGATCGATGCGAATCCAGTGCATCTCGCGGTTGTTGATGACCTCTTGCTTGCCGACGATGGGGACGTTGTTCTCCGACTGGCAAGCGAGCATGCAGGAGTTGCAGCCCGTGCACTTGCCGAGATCGATGCTCATGCCCCAGCGATGACCTTTGGAGTAGTCGACCTCGTCGTAGAGCGAAGCGTTGATCTCGCGACCTTCGATAGGACGGAGCAGCTTCTTCTCGACTTCCAGGTGGGCATCCTCGGTGATGAGCTTCTCGCCTTTGGCCTTGTACTCGATCTCCGTGCCGGTCTTGATCTGGCTGTTGACGCGCTTGGCGCGCTCGGTCATGCCCAGCTCGTCCAGCGCGAAGTGATCTTGCGTTTCGGCAAGCTCGTAGGTCGCGCCGGTCTTCTTGACCGTGGCACCGCTGGCTGCGGAGAAGCCCGCCGCCGTGCGCAGAGCGTAGGTATCAAAGCCGATCGGCTTGACCTTGTAGTCCTCGTGACCACCGACATGACCGGCGCGCTTGCGCCCCCAACCGAGCGGAAGCCCGATGGAGTAGGCAGCCTGGCCGGGCGTGACGTGGGCAGCGATTTCCATGCTGCGCTCGCCCAAGCTGATCTTGAGCATGTCGCCGTTCTTGATGCCCAGATCCTTGGCGGTTGCCGGGCTCACGAGCGCGGCGTTGTCCCAGGTGATCTTGGTGATGAAGTCGGGGGTCTCGATGAGCCAGCCGTTGTTGGCGAAGCGACCGTCGTAGGTTGCCGCCGACTCGCGGAAGCTCACTTCGAGCTTGCCGTTGGGAACGCGGCTTCCGAGCTTTTGGCTGTCGCCAAGCTCGCTGACGCGGAAATCCTTGATGGGAAGCATCGAAGGGGTACCCGCCGTGCCTTCGACAAAGCCGTCGTGCAGGAAGCGCCGCCACTCTTTGTCCGAGTCGAGGCTGGCACCGAGCATGCCGAGAAGATTGGCGCGGATCAGACCATCGGAGCTGGCGTCTTCTTTGCCAGCCAGGACCTTGAGCACGTCGATGGTGCTGAAGCCATCGTAGAGGGCCTGCACCATGGGTTGGACGACGCTGACCGTACCTTCGTAGCTGCGAGCATCGCCCCAGCTCTCCAGGTAGTGCGCACGCGGGATGTGC
>JAHEAK010000121.1 GCA_024642805.1 Kofleriaceae bacterium
GTTCTTGAAGCTAACGCCGGCAATCGCAGCCTGGCGCTGAAGCTGTCCAATGAAGGAGGCAAGGTCGGCGGTCTCTGGCAGGGACACCTGGTTGGTGCTCAAGGTGATGTCGAGTTCCTCCTTGTCCTTGTGCATCTGCGACCATTCTTTTTCGCGCTTCTTGAGGTCGGAGTTGGCTTTCTCGAGACGAGAGTACTGCCCCTTGGACGAGGCCAGGTCTTCACTCAGTGAGGAGTAGAAGAACTGGTAGTACAGCAGGCCGAGAACCACCAGGGAACCGGCCAGTACGCCCACCTGAAATCCAAGCGGCTTGGCTGCGAGTTTTGCTATGGGGCTTTCTTTGGCGGCCATGTTAGTACCTCACCGTTCCGGTGACTTTGAAGCTGTAGATGGTGATGCCACCCGTCTCGCCACCGGTCTTCTTGACGGAGCCTTCCGGCTGCACGTTGTCGAAGTACATGGATGCCGAGAGGCGATGCGCCAACTGCGTCACGTCGCCATCGCTCTGCGCTGAGCCGAGCATGGTGAAGGCGCCATCCTTTTCGGTGATGGACTCGATCCAAACATGTTTGGGATCCCAGCTGTCTTGCCACAGGAGGTTCTCGTTGGCGTCGATCTTGGCCTTCATGTCGGCGGTCATCGAGGGCTTGCCGCCGACCTTGAGAATGGTCGCGAGCTCGAAGAGGAAGTACGCGGGTGTTGCACGCGCCGAGTTGAGTTGGGCGATAGCTTCGGCCTGGGCCTTTGCGGCTGCGAAGGCCGCCTTGAGCTCTTCGAAGTCTGCCGTGCGCTTTTCGATCTTCTTGTTGTCGGCGCCGAGCTTGGCGTTGGCCGACTTTTGCGCGTCGATGTCCGCGTTCATGGGACGTTGCACGAACAAGAACACCATCGCTGCGGCGGCGACCAGGATGCCAAAGCCGATGCCAACGGCTTTCTCTCCCTCGACCGGGGCGCTTCGGCCCTTCTTCTTGTTCGGTAGTAGGTTTATGCGAATCATCTGCGAACCTCTATTTATCGTTGGCGTGGCGAAGAGCCAGACCAACGCCTACGATGGCTTCTGGAGAGTGCGCCCCGAGATAGGCGGAGTCGAGTTTTGGATCGATTTTGATTCGGCGCCAGGCATCGACGATTTCGACGGTCAAGCGTGAGCGCCTCTCGATGGCGCGATGGAGCGCTGAAACCTTCGCACTGCCACCACTGAGGCAAATCTTGGTGACCTCGGTGTCAGAGGAGGTGGCCAGGAAGAAGTCAAGCGAGCGCTGAAACTCGCCAGCCATGACGTCGGCAACACCTTCGATGATGCGCTCGACTTCCTGCGGAACCACACCGTGCTCGTCGTAGGAGCCGCCGACCTTGTAGGCCTCGGCTTCGTCCTGCGAGACGGAGAGCTGCTTTTGAATCTCTTCGGTGAGAGCGTTGCCGCCGATGGTCACATCGCGGGTGAACAAGCTGACCTTGCCGCGAACGATGTTGATGTTGGAGATCGAGGCGCCGATGTTGATGAGCACTACCGTCTCGGTGGGGCCGAGGTCGTAGTTGACCTCGAAGGCGTTTTGGGTCGAGAAGGCGGCCACGTCGACGATGACAGGATTGAGCCCGGCATCGCGCACGACACTGGCGTAGTCCTGGACCACCTCTTTTTTGGCGGCCACCAAGATGAGCTCCATCTGGCCAGCCTGGTTCTCTGGCACGACCACGGCGTAGTCGAGCTCGACGTCATCTTTGGCGAAGGGAATGTGGTGCTCGGCCTCGTAGGGAACCTGATCGACCAGATCGCTCGCGCTCATCTTGGGCACGGCGATTTTCTTGATGATGACCGAGTGCCCGGCGATGGCGACGGCGACATCCTTGCTCTTGAGCCGCAAGCGACTCCACAGCGAGCGGATGGCCTCGACCACGGCATTCTGATCCATGACCGTGCCGTCTACGATGGTCTGCGGCATGAGCGGCTCCATCCCAAACGCTTGTAGTTCAAGACCTTTCTTGCCCTGCTTGATTTGGACGACTTTGACGCTGCTCGATCCGATGTCGAGCCCGATGATCTGTTTAGCCATGGTATGAGGCGTACCTTGTGCGAGTGTTGGTCACTTTGTGGGAGTGTGTCCTACATGCTAGGCCCACTCCCAATGGTTGGCAAAAAAACGGCAGGAAAGAATGCCGGTCGGCGGCTGGCGGGTGCCGGCCTATCAAAGGTTGTGCTCCTTGATCTTGTAGAGCAACGCCCTCTGAGAAATATTTAACATTTGTGCGCACTTAGATCGCTTGCCCGCGCTTGCTTCGAGGGCTTCGGCGATGAACTGAGCCTCGGCGCCATGCATGGCCTCACGCAGGGGACGACCACGCAGGCCAAGGCCAAGGCTTGCCGCTTCCCCGGCGAGCTGTCCGTCTTGCTGGCCGGCCCCGGAGATGACGCCGAGTTCTTGGCGCAGCAGGTCCACAGAAATGCCGTTCCCGTCGGCGAGCACCACCAGTCGCTCGACGGCGTTTTGCAGCTCGCGCACATTGCCGGGCCAGCTGTGCTGCAGGAGTGCTTCCCTTGCCTCTTGGTCCAGGCGCAGATCGACGAGCTTGTGTTTGTCAGCAAAGCGAGCCAGGAAGTGATCGAGCAGGGGCTCGAGGTCCTCTCGACGTTCGCGAAGGCACGGCAGAGCGATGGGCACCACCGCCAAGCGGTAATATAGATCGTCGCGAAATTGGCCTTGGGCGATCATGCTCTTGAGCTCGCGCGAGGTGGCGGAGATGACCCGCACGTCGACCTTGATGCTGCTCTCGGCGCCGATGGCCTGCACCTGTCTGCTCTGTAGGGCGCGCAGGAGTTTGACCTGAATGTCAGGAGAGAGGTCGCCGATCTCGTCGAGGAAGAGGGTGCCTCCGCTGGCCTTGACGAAGACGCCCTGCCGGTCGCTTTGGGCATCGGTGAAGGCACCGCGCACGTGGCCAAAGAGCTGCGATTCAACCAGGCCTGCGGGAATCGCCGCGCAGTTGATGGCCACAAAGGGACCCTGGGCGCGCTTGCTGCGCCGATGGATGGCTCCGGCGAAGAGCTCCTTGCCCGTGCCGCTCTCGCCCGTGATCAGCACGTCGGCGTCGAAGCCGGCCGCCTTTTCGGCCACGGCCCAGGCTTTGGCAAGCCCGCCCTCGATGCCGACGATCGCGTCTGTGAACTCGGCGCCGCTCGCATCACGAGTGGCCAGGCGCCGACCGAGGCAGAGCAGAAGCTCATCGCAGCGCAGGGGCGCGAAGAGACAATCGTCGATGTCCAGGCCGAGCTTTGCGCGCGCGCTGGCACTTTCGTCCCGGCGGATGAGAGCGATGCGGCGACTGGCTGCCTCGGCGAGCGCGGCGCCTGGCGCGAACTCCTCGAGCCGAGCGACGACGGCATCAAAGTGCGACTCGGCCAGCGCCTGACGAGCGCGCTCGGGCCTCGAAGCGGTTAGGGCTTCGACGCCATGGGCGTGCAATTCGACCAGCAGAGCCTCATGCCCAAGGCCCTCCCCCAAGACTAGAATTCGCTTCATCCCCTGTGTGGATGTGCCAAAGGCAATCCAACCGCCATCCTAGCATAGCTGCCTGGGGGATCGTATTTGTGCTTGCCCCGGGAGGCGAGCCAGGGGGCGAGCGGGGGCGAAGGGGGCGAGGCGGGCGGCCCGAGACCCTCCGCCTGGGACCCGATCGGGCCAGGCAACGTGGCCAGGCTCAGTGCAACAGGTGGGCGCCCCAGTGTGTAGATCTTCGGCACCGGCTGATCTAGTATGCCTCGTTCCGCGAATTGACTCGCATGTCCGCCACCTTAACGGGCCTCCGGCCTGCCAACTTGGTTGACACTGGTGCATATCTAGTTGGCACTGGAGAGTAAATTCACCGATCTCTGCGAGTCCAAGGTACTGTAACAACTCAATCGAACAGTTGGTCATGACCTTGCTTTCATCTGTTGCCGAGCACCACTGCTAGCCGATTCCTTAGGAGGCACTTCGTCCATGCGTACCTTGTCTAGTTTTCTAATCCCCACCATCTTCGCTGGCGCTCTCGCCTCGACGCTGGCCGCTTGTCCAGACCGCGAGGTCGCCGAGGTCACCCCTCGCCAGAACCGCGAGCAAGAGAAAGAGATTCCGGTCCAGATCAACCGCGACATCGACATCCTCTTCGTGGTCGATAACTCCGGTTCGATGCGTGAGGAGCAAGCCTCGCTGGCTGCCAACTTCAACCGCTTCATCAACGTGCTCAACAACATCGAGGGCGGTCTTCCCAACGTGCACATCGGCGTGGTCTCGACCGACGTTGGCGCTGGTCCCTTCGGCATCATGGGTTGCACGGGCAGCGGCGATAACGGCGTCCTGCAAAACGCTCCCTCGGGCGCCTGCAACACGCCAACCGATCTCTACATCAGCGACGTGAGCAACGCCGACGGCACCAGCCGCGTCACCAACTACACCGGTGACCTGGCGGCAACCTTCTCGTGTATCGCAGAGCTTGGCACTGGCGGTTGTGGTTTCGAGCAACCTCTCGAGTCGATGCGCAGGGCCCTCAACGGATCCAACGCACAAAACAACGGCTTCTTGCGTCCCACCGCCTTCCTCGCCGTCATCATCATCACCGACGAGGACGACTGCTCGGTGGAAGACGTCAACATGTTCGACAGCGACCCTGCACAAGATCGCATCGACTCGAACCTGGGCTTCCTGAGCTCCTTCCGCTGCTTCGAGTTCGGCGTGCAGTGTGAGCCCGATACCCCTCGCAGCGCTGGCCCTCGCCAAAACTGCGTGCCTCGCGACAACTCGCAGTACATGTACAACGTCAACGAGTACGCCACCTTCCTCAAAGGCCTCAAGGACGACCCAGGTCAGATCATCGTCGCTGGCATCATTGGTAACCCAAGCCCCGTCACCGTTGGCAGCACCGATGGCGAGCCCGTTCTCGACGCTTCCTGCGTCAGTGGCGCCGGCGAGGCTGACCCTGCCGTTCGCGTTCAGTCCTTCCTGGATTCGTTCCCACAGCGCTCGACCTCGACCACCATCTGCAACGACGACCTCAGCGACGCTCTGGTCGTCATCGCCGACTTGCTCGCCAAGGTCATCGGCAACCCTTGCATCGAGGGCAAGCTGGCTCTCACCGACGGTCAGCCTGAGTGCACGGTCGCCGATGTTCGCAACCTCAACCAGGACGGCCAGGAAGAGACCATCATTCCCAAGTGTGACGCGGGCATGAGTAACTTGCCTTGTTACCACTTCGAGGCCGACCCAGCTGCATGCCCCGACACTGACACCCAGCTCACGCTGGTGGTCGAGCGCGGAAACGCAGACGTTGCTTCGAACACCACGGTGGTTGCTCGCTGCGTCGCTGAATAGCGTCCAAGCACAGTAACGAACGAAGGGCGGCCCGCGGGTCGCCCTTCTTGTTTTCGGCCCTCCTGTGGCCAATTTTGGCCGAGTGCGAGTACATTCCGGCCGTGGCCGCCAGCAGCAAACCGCTCATCACCGCCAACATGGTGACGACCGTGCGGCTGATGGCCATGCCCTTGCTCGCCTGGCTGATCTACCAAGATCCGGCGTCCAGCGGCAGCACGACCAGCTGGTGGTATGCGACCGTGGTCGGCACGCTGGTTGGCTGCACCGATTTCGTCGACGGCTACCTGGCTCGCAAGTATGGACCCACCGTGCTCGGCGGCATGCTCGATCCACTTGCCGACAAGATCTTCGTCGCGCTCATCTACCTGCCGATGATGCACCTTGGCTTCGTCGCCCAGTGGGCCGTCGGTCTGCTCTTCGTGCGCGAGTTCTTGGTCACCTCGATTCGCAGTGCCTACGAGTGGCGCGGCCTGCAGCTGAAGACCAGCTACTTTGGCAAGGTGAAGACCTGGATCCAGATGCAGGGCATCGCCGTCCTCGTGCTCGGCGCCTTGCTCTCGCGACAGGTCTTTCTCACCGGCCTGGTCATCGGCACGATCTTGCCCATGATCGCGGTGGCCGTGTACTGGGTCACCAAGAAGAGTCTGTCGCGCAACAACGTGCTTGGCTCGCTCTTGATGTTTGCGACCTTCTTGCTGTTCTGGGTGCCAGACAACCTGAGCACCAGTATCGACATCGCCATATGGGCCATCTGCCTGGTTACCTGGCTCAGCGGCCTGGACTACCTCTTGGGTGCCATTCCCGCGCTGCAAAAGGCTGGTGGCTTTCATCGCGCCGATCTGGTGCGGGTCCTCGGTGCGGTGCTCATTCCCATGTCGGCCGTCGTCGCCCTGATGCACTCCACCGCCTCGGCGGTGCCCGTGCTGCTGGTGATTGCTTCGGAGCTTGCAGCCGGCGGTCTCGACAACTTGCTCTCGCGCCATCGAGCGACCTCGCGCTGGACCAGCTACGCAGCTCGTGTGCTCGGTGCCTCTGCCCTGCTCTTCCTCACCGCCCTTCTCGATGATCAGACCGAGCTTCTCGCCTGGGTCGCCATGGCGCTATCGCTGAGCGGCGTGGCGATGGAGTTTTGGCGCGGCCGCACCCACTACCTGGATAACTCCAAGTGGGACGAAGAGCTCGTCGACGCGTAAGAGCTCGGCCGCTCGCTCCTCGAAACGCCGACTAGCGCTCGAAGAGCAAGTCGCCCTTGCGCACGCGCTCCCAGCGAAAGCCGCCCAGCAGATCCGTGGGCGTGCAGGGCTCGGGTTGTGCCTGCAGGCCGGCCAGAGCCCCCAAGAGGCCACAGAAGGCGTCGCCAGAGAAACTCTGTTGTAGCTCGCCAAAGGGCAGCGACCCGTGCAGCTTGGCAAGCTTGTGCGTGTCGCCCTCGAGCAAGAGGAAGTGGTGACGATAGCTTGGCTGTGACAAACCGAGCAGTCCTTGCAGTTGCACCTGCGTGGCCGTGCTGGTCGCCAGGTCGCGCCCTCGCACCACACGCGTGACGCCACTGGCCGCATCATCGACCACCACCACCAGGTGATAGGCAATGACGCCGTCGCGTCTTCTCACGATCGGATCGCCCATCTCGAGCGAGGGCGATTGCGAGAGATCCAGGCCGCCTTCATCGAAGAGCTCGACGCGGGTATCGGGAAGCTGCACGCGCAGCGGCTCGTCGGCATGGCGCCAACCCGCAGCGGGCAGCTTGCGTCCCCGACAGCGGTTGTCGTAGGCGTAGCCGCCATCGGCGGCAACCAGGTTGCTAGCGAGGCGCTGCTTGCGGGAGCACTGACAGGGATAGAGCACGCCCAGAGCAGCCAGATGGTCGAGGGCGGCCTCGTGTTGTGCGGAGAGCGAGCTCTGCAGGACCAACTGGTCCCAGTCGATAGCCAGCCACTCGAGTGCGCGCACCATCTCTTCGCGCATGCCAGGGCGCAGGCGCGTGTGGTCGAGATCCTCCAGGCGCAGCACGAAGCGTGCACCAGCGGAGCGAGCGTCGAGCCAACCTAGCAGAGCGGCAAGCAGGGTACCCGGATGTGCGGCTCCGGTGATCGAGGGAGCGAAGCGGCCGGTCTTAGCCGACAACTTTGTTTCGACCGCCGCGCTTGGCCGCATACAAATTCTCGTCGGCAACTTTGATCAGCGCCAGCGGATCTTGAGCCGACTCTTCGCCCTCGCTGGTCATCGTGACCACACCAATCGAGATGGTGACGCGAAAGCTATCGCCCTCGTACTCGAAGGGCTGCTGCTCGGTGAGCGAGCGGACCTGCTCGGCAAAGGCCATGGCGCCGGCGTGATCCGTCTCTGGCAACACACAGGCAAACTCCTCGCCGCCGTAGCGAGCGAGCAGCTCCTCTTTACGCGTTCGGCCCAAGAGACGCCGACAGAGCTCTTTTAGGACGTAATCGCCGGTGAGGTGACCATGGGTGTCGTTGATGGCCTTGAAGTGATCGATGTCGAACATCAAGAGCGAGAGCGGGCGCCCGTAGCGCGAGCAACGGGCAATCTCGCGCTCGAGAAACTCGAGGAAATAGCGCTTGTTGTGCGCACCGGTGAGACCATCGATGATGGTCATCTTGTAGATCTCTTCGTGATACGAGTTCTCGATGCCGGTTCCGGATAGGAACTTGAAGATGGCCGAGCCGATCTTCACGAAGTCGGCATCGCGCAGGGGCGAGCGCTGCACGGGCAAGTCGTTGATGTAGGATCCGTTGGTCGAGCCGAGGTCTTCGACGAACCACTGCTCTTCGACTCGGTAGACGCGAGCGTGACGACGACTTACCGAGTCGCGATCGATCTGGATGTCGCAATCGCTGCCGCGGCCGACCACGATCTCGTTGGTGCCTAGGCTCCAGCGCTTGCCGAGCTCAGGACCAGGTGGATAGATCAGTACCAGACACGCATCGCCAGCCGCTTGTTTGGGCTTGACGACTTGGACCTTGGTAATCCTTGTCTTCCACTCGCTCACTGAGAACCTAAGGATACCACCACCATCGGGCATTTCAGGAAGCCGGAGATGGGTTTTTGGTCGGGCTCCGGATCCCACGGAGGGGCTGCAGGCAAGCGGGTGCGCCAGTGTCGGCCAGCGCCCCACTCGGGATATAGTCCCGGCCATGCGTCACGTCATAGCGATTGATCAGGGAACCACGGGAACGACGGTCTTGATATTGGACGAGGGCCTCACCCTCGTCGGTCGCAAAAATGTGGAGTTTCCGCAGATCTTCCCCAAGCCTGGCTGGGTCGAACACGATCCGGAGCAAATCTGGAAATCGGTGTGTCTTGCCCTCGAAGGCGCCATGTCGGAAGCCAAGATCGATCCCAAGAGCCTGGCTGCCATCGGCATCACCAACCAGCGGGAGACCAGCTTGCTCTGGGACCGCAAGACGCTGCGCCCGGAGCGCAATGCCATCGTTTGGCAAGATCGCCGCACCGCCGATGCCTGTGCACGACTGAAGGCAGAGGGTCATGAGGAGGAGGTGCGTGCACGCACAGGACTGGTTCTAGATCCGTACTTCAGCGGCAGCAAGCTACAGTGGATGCTCGACGAAGCCCCCGATCGTCGCAAGCGAGCGGCAGCCGGCGAGCTGTGCTTTGGAACCATCGATTCCTATCTGGTCGCGCGACTCTCTGGCGGCGCCGCTCACATCACCGACGTGAGCAATGCGTCGCGAACCATGTTGCTGCGCCTCCACTCCCTCACCTGGGATCCCTACCTGCTCGATCTCTTCGACGTGCCGGTCAAGTGTTTGCCCGCGCTGAAAAGTTCTTCAGAGATATACGCAGAGACCAAGGGCGTGCCTGGCATTCCCGACGGAGTACCTATCGCGGGTATCGCGGGCGATCAACAGGCGGCCCTCTTTGGCCAGGCATGCTTCGAGCCGGGCAGCGCCAAGTGCACCTACGGCACCGGCGCCTTCATTCTGATGAATACGGGCAGCGCCGTGCCCTCCTCCGAATCCGGTCTGCTGAGCACGGTCGCGTGGCAACTCGGTCCCGATGCCCCTGGCACCTACGCCCTGGAAGGCTCGGCCTTTATCGCCGGCGCCGCTGTGCAGTGGTTGCGTGACGGTCTGGGCCTCTTCCAAGCAGCGGCCGAGATCGAGGAGCTTGCCGCGCAAGTCGAAGACGCTGGTGGCGTGGAGCTCGTGCCTGCCTTTGCCGGTCTTGGCGCTCCGCACTGGCGCCCGGAAGCACGCGGCCTTTTGTGTGGCCTCACGCGCGGCACGACCAAGGCGCATGTCGCGCGCGCGGCCCTCGAAGGCATTGCGCTGCAAAACTGCGACATCGTCAGCGCCATGAAGAGCGACTCGGGCCAGGCCCTGCGCAGCTTCAAGGTCGACGGCGGCGCCGCGGCCAACAATCTGCTCATGCAATTTCAGGCTGACATTCTCAACGTCGAGATCGTCAGGCCCAAGATGCTCGAGACCACGGCGCTGGGCGCGGCCTTCCTCGCCGGGCTTGGCGCTGGCGTGTGGAAAGACAAAGCCGAGGTCAAGGCCGTGTGGTGTGAGGATCGTCGCTTTGCGCCATCCATGTCAGAAGATGATAGGCGCGCCAGACTCGCCAGTTGGAACGCGGCCGTCGCGAAAGCCTAGCCGAGCTATGATGCCAACTGCTCGGCGGTGCTAGTCTGCGTGGGTGCTAGCTAAATCCCTAGGTCTCTTTGGCGCTCTCCTCCTGCTCTTTTGCTCGCGTGAAGCCGCGGCGCAGTACAGCGTGCCCGCACAGGCATCGCGTACCTCCGACGAGTACGTGCAACTGGCCAGCGGCTCCGAGAGTCGCCCGTACATTGCGAGCGACTCCGACATTCCCTGGGAGATCGGTGCCAGCACCAACTTCATCACCAGCGAAGAGAGCCTGGGCGGGGAACGACTGGCCTTTACCGACGTCATGCTCTTGCGCCTGCACGGCCTGGTTTCGCTCGGAGATTACGAAATATTCTTAGGTCAGGATATCTTGCCCAAACAGCCAAGCTACACCAACGAGCTGGTCTGGCAAGGGGCGCTCGCAGGTCTGCGCACGACCTTCGGCAAGAGCTGGTCAGCCTGGCTGCGTGGCCAGGCCGGCCCTCAATTGGATCGCGAGGGCTACTGGTACAGCGCTGACATGGCGGCCGAACACCACTACGCGCTGCAGCGGGAGCTCTTCGTCGACACCAGCTTGGGCTGGTCGCACAGTCAGCTCAACTTCAAAGACGAAGTTGATCAGCTCTTCTTCGTCGACGAGGTGTTCACGCGCGTTGGCCTAGCTCTGCGCGACCCTCGCAGCAACGACTACGCGGTCTGGTTCAACGTCGAGTA
>JAHEAK010000743.1 GCA_024642805.1 Kofleriaceae bacterium
ATCGGCGTTCATCAGGAAGATGTCAGGATCGCCGCTAGGCCCGTCGGCTTCGAATGCGATCTGACTGCCGTCTGGAGACCAGCTAAAGGACTGTTGAAAGCCCGAGGTCGCTGCGAGCGGCAGGCGATTGCTGCCATCGGCATCCACGACGAAAATGGTGCCCGAGTCCTGAAATAGGATCTTCTGCCCATTAGGTGACCACTGATAGAAGACGATGCTGCTCTCACCGGTAGCGATGAGCTGCTCATCGCTACCGTCAGAGTTGATGCTGTGCAGGGTATGAACGAAGGGCGCTGCGCTGCCGGTTCTTCGCGAGAAGATCAGTCGTTGTCCATCCGGTGACCAGTAGGGCCGACCGTGAGGCCCGGCGACGATCTGCTGCAGGCCGCTTCCATCGACATTGATGACGTACAGGCCTGCGCTGGCCGTGCTGATGCGATGAAATGCAATCCTGCTGGCCTCAGGTGACCAGTCTGGATCTTGATCAGGGGCGCTAGGATCTTGGGTAAGATTGACAAGGCCTGTGCCGTCGGTGTTGACGATGTAGATGTCGCGCGACCCGATGGAATCGGCAGGCGTGGCGGAAAAGGTAAGTTTGTCCCCGTCACTGGAGACGCGTGGGATCGAGCAATCGAGCACCGCGCTATCGACGACCTTTACGACATTGCTGCCGCCGGCATCCATGCTGAAAATTCCTGGAATCCCCACCTTGATGTCGAATCGATCGTAATAGATTTTCGTCGTCCCGCAGGCATCTGCCAGCGCCTCGTCGCGCCGGTCCCCGTCGCCCTGGAAGAGTGGGGAGAAGGCGTAGTAACAGAGGATCTCGGTATCGGTAACGGCGCTTTCGTCGAACTCGATGTCGAGAGAGGCTACCGAGACGGTCTCGTAGGTGTGCATGGCATCGATGTCGAGGTTGAAGCGAGCCACGCCGGTTCCCCCGGTGAATCCGTCGCCGTTGAGGTCCAGTCTGGAGAAGTCTCTCTTGCTGCTGCCCTCGCCAAGAAAGGCGGCGGCATAGGCCTCCACATCGGTCTCATCGAAGCTTCCGCTGTCATCGAGATCGAAAATGGCGGTGCGCACTGGCGCGGTGGCGCCGCTCTCGGAGGGGGGACTATTGAAGAGTGCGGTGGTATCCACGATAGCTAGCACCGCGGCATAGGCGTCGACAATCGGGGCTAAGTTTGGGTTGCAACCCGACTCGCTCGTGTCAGCGACAGAGGTACTCTGGATGATTTCGATGACCTGCTGTGAGCTCAGCGCCGGATTGAGCGCCCACAGGTAGGCCGCGAGCCCGCCGAGTTGAGGCGTGGCCATGGATGTCCCTGTCTTATTTCCGGCCTGTCCCTGCGGAGAGGTGAAGGACCACACACGATGTCCAATGCCCGAGATGTGACCGCCGAATTTTGAAGATGTGAATTCGCAAGCAGCCTGGTACGCAGGGGCCGGCCCGTTTTCGCGATTCTCAACGACCAGTGTGCCGGTGGCATTGGGAACCGGCAGCCCAAGGACATTGACCAGGCTGGGCAGAAGGCTGGCGCTGGCATAACCAGAGATGAGGTCTGCACGGAAGGTGTCCTGGATCGAGCTGTCGAAGTTGCCGGCGGCCGTGAGGTGCAGCAAGTTGCTTTCACGAAACGGCTGCGTTTGCCCAAGGAAGTAGACAGGCGAGCTCCGCAGCTTCTCCAGCCATTCTTTCGCCAGCTCCTCATGGCAGAAGACATCAGCAGCACCACCGCCCACCAGGTCGTTTGCACATGTGGTCTTGAAGCTGGTGTTGATGAGCATGCGTTGGCCATCCACGGTCGCTTGGCTTAGTCGGCGAATCATCCAGTCGTCGAGCGCCGGGCGGTTGAGCAACTGATGATCGCCAATCGCGACATCGAGGGTCCCGGGGTACATACCCGTGGCCAGAGCATCGTCGCTCACTTGCCCTGAAGGGGAGTGCTTAGCACTGAGGATGCCCAGTACGTGGTACCCGTGCCCCTTTGCGCTTGCTAGGACCTTGCCCGAGACGATTTCTGTTGGGTTCAGAACGTTGACATCGAAAAGGGGGGGACCAGGCGGTCCATCTCCGAAGCTGTCTGAAACAACCATGAGCGGCACCTTGGCCTCCGGCCTCGCCAGAGCTCGTCGCGCATTCCATGCCGCGGGCGCCAGGATGGCCAGGTTGTGATCGATCTTTGTAAGGTCGCTCGTGGTGACATCGTAGTTTTGCGGCAAGGCCTGGGGCGTGCCTATGGCCGCCAGGGTCACTCGACGCACGATGGCGTCGGCGCGAAGGCTCTCGGCGAGTGCTTCGAGTGCTTCGAGGTTGCCTGGATCCGGAATCTTGACCAGCAGGATGTAGACCTCTGGCAGCATGCTCACGATCGAAGCGTCGATGGATAGCAGAAGGTCGTTGACCTCGCCGACGCTTGCTTCGGCAACAAACGCGATGGACAAGTTGGTTCGGTCGAAGCGATTTCCGTCGGCGTCTTCGCTGATCTCATCCTCGGTGGTGAGGTCATTGGCGCTGAAGTCCGAATAGGCCGCGCTCGCCAAGCTGTCTCGATCTCCCTGCAGCAGGGTGCGCTGATCCTTGCTGGAACACCCGAGGCTCAGTGTCAGCATGACGAGCAAGAAACCAGAGCAAAGCCACCAGCCACCCTTGCCTCGGGCGCTGGTGGGGCAGGCGACACTCTTTTTTGTGACCAGAGGCATAGGCGGAAGAGATGGAGGTGTTTGGGTTGGAAGCAAGGTGTGTGCGCTACCGAGCACGCACGGCGTCAAAATAGAAATCGAGAATGGACATAAGTGGCGCCGGGTCGCGGAGCAGTCGGCTGCGAAGGGCGGCACCTTCCCAAGCGTCCACGAGCAGGTTTGCGAGCTCTT
>JAHEAK010000744.1 GCA_024642805.1 Kofleriaceae bacterium
GAGCTTGGCGGCGCTCTCTGGATATTCCAGCGGCTGCAGCATGTGGCGCGCGCGCTCAAAGCCCAGATCGAGACCAGCGACATCGCTCCGCAACGCGCTTGGCCAGCACGCGTCGGCAAACACCCGCGGGTCTGGGCGCAGCGAGACATTGGCATTGACCAACGAGGTGCCGCCTAGGCCACAGCCCTTGAAGACGTTGATGTCGCGGTTGACGTGAAAGTCGTAGAGAGCACTTCGCGAGCCGTGCTTGAAATCGGGCGAATCAACCTGCACATCGTCCAGGAAGGCGCTCGCCGAGCTGGCGTACTCACCCGATCGGATCTCGCGACCGCGTTCCAGTAGGCAAAGGTCCTGGCCAGCGCTCGCCAGTCGCGCAGCCGCTATCGATCCGCCGTATCCAGACCCAATGACAACCACCGCGTAGTGCGGCCGGATCTCGTCAATGGGCGATGAGATTCGCCCGAGCATTGCCGCATGCTCTCACAAACCGATTGCCAACTTCTACTTGGCGCGCTTGAATCCGGGCGCCACGAAGTCTGATAGTTTTTCCGAGTTCACGCCGCCTTGAGATCTCCAGTACTCTTTCGCCGAGTCCATGAGATCTTGCCCCTGCTTGTCACCTAGAATTTTACCGTATTGGTAGTCGGCAGCGGCCTTCATTTGTAGTAGGTCGTTTTCGGAGGCCGACTGCGACGCGAGCTGCAGGGTCGCCGCGGCTTGGGCCCGCTTGCCCTTCTGAAACTCGACGGCCGCTTGCACCAGTTGCCCCATGGCCGTTGCATAGCCGCGCTTTTCGCCGAGCAGCTTGCGCGCCATCTTCGCTGCTTGGCGAGTCCCCGTCGACTCCGGTCGCATGTCGGCGTCGGCGAGACAGACCTGCGCCCACAGCCAGTGCGATTCAGACCGAAGGCCCTGGATCGCTTTTGTTAGCATCGACCGTCCCAAGTCCTGGAAGGTGTCATGGAACGCTTCCATTGGGTTCTCTTCGACCCCTTCGTAGAGCATCAAGTAGACCTTGGCGCGCCACTCGAAGTAGTGCTGCAGGTGAAAGGCATCCGTGGGCGGGCTCCAAGAGCTCTTGGCAAGCTCCGCTCGCGCCTGCTCGGGAGCATCGCGCAAGAGCCACACGGTGTTGCAGTAGCGTCGCATCGTGGTCTCGGCATAGAGGTCGCCACGGCGATGAGCGGAACGCAGGTAGGTGGTGTAGCTGGTGTCGAGCTCTGCGTACTGCCCGGTCAGATGCAGACAGAAGAGTTCGAAGGTCTGAAAGGCGTTTCGCTCACCCCAGGTTGTGCGTGGGCTCTCCGCCAGCATCTCGTCGCCCGCGCGCAAGAGCTTGTGAGCAGCCATGTAACGGCCCTCGAAGAAACACATGCAGCCGTCCATGCCCGTGAACAGACCCGACATGTACAGGTCGTCTAGCTCCTCGACGTGAGGGCGCACGCTCTCGAGAAGCTTGCGACCCTGGGCGATCCGCGAGTTGCCATTGGCAAAGGCCGTCGTGTGATAGATGAGGCCGCGCAGGACTCGAAAGGGCTCGCCCACCTTTAGGGCCAGCGCGACGCCGCGGGTCTGAAAATCGAAGGCTCTGACCGAGTCGACCATCGAGAAGCCTGCGGCCGCGTCCTGGTACACGTCGAGCTTGGCCAGTATCGACCTCGGAACTTCCGACTCGTGCTTGCTCGTCCACTGGTATCCGCGCAGGCGCAAGCGAGCCGTCTGCCCAAACAAGGAGAGCAGTGCCTTGCGCGGCGTCCTGGGGTAGGTCACGCCGACCTCCTCGAGCACCGAGCGAAAGGAAGCCACACCTCGCTCAATGAAACCCGAGATGAGCAGCTGGTACGCGGCGCGATGCTGACATTGCAGGCGTGTCGTCGGATCCGCGCCATCCGCGGCCTCGAAAAAAGCATCGGCTGCCTGCGAGCCATGGCCTGCTTGGGAAAGGCTGAGGCCAAGGGCAATCTGCAGCGCGCGCAGCTCTTCTCTCGGGTAGTCGCCCAAGCGCATGGCGGTGCGATAGAACTCGCTAGCCTGCTCGAAGGCGAAGGCCTCGACAGCGCGCTTGGCGGCCTCTTGGGCGTATTGCGCACCTTTGGCATGACGGCCCGCCGCTTCGAAATGTTGCAAGAGGAGCTCGGGGCGTTCCTTGGCCAGGGGCGAACTCTCCAGCGCCTCCGAAATCCGCATGTGGTGCGAGAGGCGCGTCGGCTCGTCCAGGTTCTGCACCACCGCATCGCGCACGCGATCGTGATAACACTCGATGGTGTCCTTGCGTCTGCCGCCCTGCCCTCGCACCAGGTTGGCCACCCGCAGGAGTGCCACTTGCTGTGCGAAGAGTGACTCGTTCATGTCGGTGGCGTCAAAGACGATCTGTTGTGGCAAAGGCGCGCCGGCCAGGGATACCAGCTCGAGGACCTTCAGCGCTTCCGGTCGCATCGAACATACCCGCGTCCAGATGGCCTCCTCCAACTTGGGGGCCTCGCCCTCTCCACCGCCAAGCAGCGCCGCGTGGCGAACCAGCTCGTCGACATAGAGCGGATGACCATGCGCTTCCGCGGCGATCAGACGCGCGTCGACACGCGAACCAAGATCCGCCTTCTCGATGAGTCGAGCGGCCAGCTCACAGGCCGAGCTCTGATCGAGGAGTTCTAAGTCGATTTGCCGCACGTCGCCGGGAATCGACAGCCTCTTGCTAGGGGCAGCCTCGGTCTCGATGCGCGCCGAGGTCAGCAAGAGCAGCGGTGGCGGATCGGGCGCACGCAAGAGGTCACCGAGCAACAAGAGCGAGTCGCTATCGGCCCACTGCAAGTCATCGATGACCAGCACCAGCGGATGCCTCTCGGCAAGTCGAAAGAGCAGTTCGCGAAGAGCG
>JAHEAK010000745.1 GCA_024642805.1 Kofleriaceae bacterium
GGTCCTCAAGGGCATGCAGCTCTTCCGCTACCTGAGCTACAAAGAGCTGGTCGGCGTCATGAACATGACCGAGACCCAGGAGTACGACACGGGCGATGCCATCATTCGCGAGGGCGAGGTTGGCGAGGCCATGTTCGTGCTGCTGAGCGGCCGCGTGCGTCTGCACCAGGGCGATATCGACGTGGCCGAACTCGAAAAGGGCCAACATTTTGGGGAGATGGCCCTGGTCGATCGAACCGTTCGCTCCTTGTCTGCCACCGCCAGCGAGCCCAGCCGACTCTTGGCGATCATGCGCAAAGACTTCTATGGCATCATCAAGAAGGAACCTGAGCTTTCGGTGAAACTCTTGTGGAGTTTCGTGCAGGTTCTGGCTGATCGATTGCGTAAGACGACAGCCGACTTGAGCGGTGCCCGCAAGGGCGAAGATATCGACGATACAATTTCCTACGACGAAGAGTAGCTCCGACGACGACGAGTCGCTCGCGCGAGACCAGCCGCTCCTGCGAAAGCGAGTCGTTCACGGATCACAGTGCTGAGCCATCGACGCAACCGAGCCTTCGTGCCCCCATGATCTTTCGACTCCACCTACTTTGCCTGTCCCTCGTCCTTGGCGCTTGTGCGACGGCCAGTGCCGTTAGCGACGCCGGGCCCGACAACGAAAACAGGAGCGACGCAGCGCCGGATCTCGCCGATGCTGACATCCCTGCCGACGCCGACACCTGCCCTGGCGACCCCTGCCAAATCGCCCCGCAATGTGGCTGTACCGGCCAGGCTTGCGATCTCGATGGCGCGGACCTCGCCAACGGCGGCACCAGCTGCCGCAACGTGACGGTGCCCGGTACCGAGCTGTCCTCCTGCGCCAGCTCGACCTCCTGCGCCTCTGGCTTTGTCTGCCTGGGTGGCCAGTGCCGAGCGTATTGCAATGGCGAGACTCCCTGTGACAATGGCCAGTGTCTCGTGCAGCCCGTCTTCGATTCGGGGGGCGGGGTCTTCGTGGACATCCCTGGCGTCAGCGCCTGTTCTAAGAATTGTTCCCCCGAACAGAGCACCAACAATGGGTGCCCGTCATCGCCGCAGTTTGGCTGCCACCTGGTGCGGCATAATCCCGATGGCATTGCCGACAACGGTGATGAGTTTTTCTACAGCGACTGCCGCACGACTCCGGCTACGGGCGGCGGCAATGGCGCGGCATGCCCCGGCGGCAATCCAGACTGTCAGGCGGGCTTCGAGTGCGTCGTCATAAGCGCCATGCAGGTCTGCAAGCAGCTCTGCATCGTTCCCGGTGGGACATGCGCACAGGGCACGTGCAGCGCCCTTATCGACCCGGCGGTCATTTCGGGCGTTGAGTACGGAGTCTGTCTCTGAGCCTGGTGACCTCCCTGCTGAGCGTGCTCTTTCCGCCTCGATGTGAGCGGGTCGCGGATCTGATCGTTGGGCGTCGAGCCATGGTGCGCGGCAAGGTCGTGGCCCGAGACCTCATCGATAGCACCCTCACCGGCGAGCGCTGTGTCTACTACCATTACGCCGTCGAGGAGTTTCGCAACTCCAACATCGCCGGCCTCGCCAACGAGGGCCACTGGGCGATGACGCGCTTCGACGAGGCCATCGTCGAGTTCTATCTCCAGGATGCGGATGGTGAGCGCATCATCATCTGCCCTGAAAACGTTCGAGTCGAGCGCGCTCGTGGCGTGGCGCCGACCGTGGTCGACATGGGCATCATTCGCCAGCGTGCACAGGAGTTCCTGATTCGCCCTGGCGACGAACTCGAGATTCACGGCATCGTAGGGAGAGTTCACGATCTCTTCGACGAAGATCGCACCTATCGAGCAGCCACCAGTCGCGTCATGTTGAGCGCACCAGAAAACGAAGCACTGCTGGTGCGGGTGGCAAGCTCGGTGGGCTCGTAGACTAGCGAATGAGCTTGGAGATGGCTTTGAAGTCGTCTCCCTGGGCTCGGCTCAATAGGTCCATGACCACGGTCTCGGTGGAGCTGACAAGCGCGCCTGCGCTCTCAACCAAGCTGAGGCCCGTGCGATAGTTGTGCTTGCTGCGCGACACCACGGCATCTGCCACCACGTGCACCTCGTGCCCTGCCTCGCGAAGGGCTCGGGCGCTCTGATAGACGCAGATGTGGGTCTCCATGCCCGCCACGATCCACTGGGTGCGCCCCGCTGCCGCCAAACGCTGCCCCAGCTGGGCGAACTCATCACAGGCACACACCGAGAAGTCGAGCTTCTCCAGGCGTGTCAGATCCTCGATGCCGCCCAAAGCCTCGGCGATGCCCGACACGGTCGGACCGAGCCCCTGTGGATACTGCTCGCTGAGCACGACCGGAATCGACATGCGCCTGGCTGCCTCCAAGAGGATGGTGGCATTGCGCACCATCATGGTCAGCTTGTCCGCTGGCATCGCCTGAGCCAAGCGCTCCTGCACATCGATGATGAGCAGAACGCATCGCTCGCGCTGCAAACGGAGGCTCGTGCTCACGATAGGAACTCCAATGCTTCGCCAAGCAGCGTCTTGCGCTGGCGCTCGGTGTCCAGGCGGCGGCCCTGCTCTTCCACGACTTCCTCGGGTGCGCGTGCGACGAAATCCTTGTTGGCGAGCTTCTTCTCGATGCTGGCGATTTCCTTTTCCGCTTTGCCGATGTCCTTGCGAATGCGCGCTATCTCGGCATCGATATCGACCAATCCAGCGAGCGGCACGATAACTTCGATGTTGCCTCCAACGATGGCCTTGGCCGACTGCGGCACCGGCTCGCCGGCCTCACTCACCTGGATTTCCAAACGGCCGACGCTCTCGATGATCGAGCGCGAGCCTTCGATGAGCTTGCGGTCCTCGGCGGAAGGCACCCGCACTTCGATGGCC
>JAHEAK010000746.1 GCA_024642805.1 Kofleriaceae bacterium
CGTCGGTGAGCAGCTGCTAGGCGAGCGTCATGTGCTGGCCATCGAAGTCTTGGGCGATGAGGCGATTCACAACCTGGCGACCGATTCCTTGGCGCGGGCCATGGGCCTCGAGCTCCTTGTTCCCTACGCCAGACTCCCAGATGATCTCGTGACCGTCGACTCGCCTGCATCGGCAAACGTCGACGGGCAGACCGGCGTGATCGTGCAGTACGGCCCCGCCACCCATGGCGAGAACTGGAGCTCGGAGTCGGGCGAACAGCTCTACGAACCCGGCTTCCCGCATGAGGGACTCGACGCTTTTCCCAAGCTCGAGACCCCGCGCGTGGTCGACAACCCGATCTACGAGACGCTCGAACAAGTCATCGAAGTGCTGAGCACATACCAAAGCGGGCAAGCGCCCTCGGTGCGCAGCACGCTCGCGCCCCACTAGGATCGCGCGTAAGTCGTCAGCAATCGCCCGTGAGTCGTCAGCGATCGCCCGTGAGTCGTCAGCGATCGCGCTACGGGCTGCCAGCAATGGCCAGCCGGCGCGCCTTCTCGGCCCGCCTCCTCGACTTCTCGACGCCGACGGCATCGAAGCCCTGCGCGTTCGCGGCTGCCAGGATCGAACCGTGACCACAGAAGGGATCGATGACCCTCGTGCACTCGGTGTAGCGAGCGAGGAAGTCGATGACTGCTTTGCAGGCATCCGCGCCCATGGCTCGACTCCAGCTCATCTCCCCCGTCTGCGGCAAGACATCCGGGGTCGATTGCCCTGGCAAGAGTCGCGCCGAACGACTGAAGCACAGAAGGTGCGCGTAGGCAGGGCGCCCAAAGCTGATGGTGTTTGGTGGCACACGACACACCACCTTGCGCCATAGCAAATGGCTGTGCGCGCGCGCTGCCCCTTCGCTGACCAGGAGACTCTTGTCGATCCATCGGCCATCGAGTTTGATGTCGGTCTGATAGAAGATCGCCATGGCATCGTCGGCAACGGCGCGACACACCTCTTCGGCGCTGGCGACGAACCAGCTGCGCCAGCCCTCAAAGCCGAGCTCGGGAATCTCGCTGACATCCGGCAGCGAGGTAACGATGGCATCGTGAGAGCCGAGCTTGGCGTTGCGCAACCACTCGACACCATCGCCATGGTGCACCACGCGCCCTGCGCTGCCTTGCGTGGTTGTCATGGGCGCAAGCTTGGCACCGGCGCAGCGGGTTGCGCCAGCCCATGGGAAGCGCCAGATGGTTATGTAGCGAGGGTGGTAGCGATCACGCTTCGGCGCTTGTTGTGAGATTGCCGTGGCCCTCGCGCCCGGGGCTGCATAGAGTGCTCCCATGCAGCTCTCACACCGCCTCGCCCCGCTCCTCTTGGCCCTTGCATGCATCGGCGCGGTCTCCTCGTGCAGCGACGAGCCCTCGTCCGCCGACGCGTCGCTTGCGACGGGCAGCGATGCCCAAACAGGTGGGCCCGATGCTCAACCCTCCGCGTTCACGCCAGCCTACGACGATCAGGGCTGCCTCACCTTTGCCAGCGCCAATGAGATGTGTGCCGCCCAAGACAGCTTGTTGTGCACAAGCTCCGTCGGTTGCGGTCACTCCGACGAGGGCCAGTGCTCGATCGACTGCACGATGGCAACGGTGCTGTGCCTGGACAGCCCGAAAGTGACGGCGTGTATCGCCGCCGTCGAGTCGGGCACCTGCACAGACATCGCTGCCTGTCAGGGCTGGCTCTACTTCTAGCTGCAAGCGATCAGCCGCGAGGAGAGTCGGCGACGGGCCCTCGACGAGACGCGCAGAGCTAGTCGAGGCAGCTTATCAGCGCACTGCACTCCTGATTTTCGCGCAGGCATTGTCCCGACTGATTGACCCCCTTCTGGGTTGCCTGCTTCATCTGGCACTCACTGCGGGTCGATCGACATTCTTGCAGTTGTTGGGCACGGCCGGCAGGCATCGACATCTGATTGGCCACGGCCGGGCTCAGGTGGGACTCGGCGTAGGCGACCGAGCACTCGCTCAGTCGCAAACACACCCGATTGCAAATAGCCTCCTGTTGCGTGACCACCCGAGACTGCTTCCAGTGTCTCTGCTTCGGTGTGCTCGCAGCCTCAGCGCTCGACGTCGAGCTGGTCGCGGAGCCAAGTGTGGTCTTGGCTGGCTCGGAAGCGCCACAGGCACTGAGGGTGATGGCGAGTAGAGCTGCGTTGGCGAGCGTGAGTGCGTTCTTGAAATTTGTCATGATCGTCTCCGGCAGAGTTAGAGTTGCGCGCAAGGGGCCAGATCAAGCGCTGTGGCAGCAGCAAGGACGCAGCTGCGCTGCTGGGGGCTGGTTGCTTCGCAGTGGGCAATGAGCGTCGAGCTGTCCTTCTTGGCGACTTTCTTTGCGGCGCGCGGCAAGATTTCGATGGTGTGCTCGATGACCTGGTCGCAGTGCGGAGCTGCTTGCACAGGCGCGAGCTCCTCGTGCTCCATTGCGATCATCGCGCGGTGGGCCTGGACGCGATCGGCCCAGGCTCTTTGCCAGGTCGCGCGCTGGCTGCTGCTCTCATGTGCTGCGCCGACCTGTTGCGCGCCGACCTTGGGCGCCTCGAGCTCGCTGGCGCTGAGCTTGCTCACATGCCCCTTGTGCTGCTCGGAATGACCGGGCAGGATTAGAACGAGTGCCATCACCACTGCGACGCCCAGCGGCAGGGCCACTTTCGACCAGCGTGGGATTCTTTGCCAGCTCGTCTTGAGAGTTGCAGTCGCCGCCAATAGCGGCTTGCGCTTTGTGATAGCCTCGATAGCCTCGATAGCCTCGCTCGCCTCTTGAGCCTCGAACGCCTCGAGCGCCTCTTGAGCCTTGGCTGCTTCCTGCAGCGACACACTCTCCGAGAGGATGTCCTCA
>JAHEAK010000747.1 GCA_024642805.1 Kofleriaceae bacterium
AGCGACTCGTCGACTTCGCTTTCCCCCTCCAGCACCCGACCATCGACGGGAATGCTCTGACCAGGACGCACGATGACGATGTCGCCTGGTTGCACCATGTCGATAGCGAGATCGATCTCGCCGCCATCTCGCCGCACGCACGCGGTATCGGGACGCAGCTGCATGAGGGCGCGAATGGCAAGGGTCGTGGAGTGCTTGGCGCGCCCCTCGAGCCACTTGCCGAGCATGACGAAGGTGATGACCGCGGCCGCGCCTTCGAAATACAGATGACCACCCGAGCGCATCAGCGCCAGCGAGAGTGCGTAGGCAGCACTGGTGCCCACGGCCACCAGGACATCCATGTTGGCGCTCTTGCCGCGCAGGGCGAGATAGGCACCGCGATAGAAGCGCGCACCCGCCACGAATTGCACGGGCGTGGCCAGCGCCAACTGCGCATAGACGGGTAGCGAAAGGTGCACGGCGAACACGCTTGCCAACATGGGCAAGAGCAAGGGCAAGGTCAGCAGCGCCGAGCCAAGCAAGAGCCAGGCATCGCGCCGGCTGTGGCGCGCAAACTTCTCCTCCGCTTCGCGCTGGGCATCGGCGGCCGAGACAGCCAGCTCGGCCTGAAAGCCAGCGCGCTCAACGGCGGCGATGATTTCCGGCACATCGGCGTCGGCCTCGACATGGAGCGAGGCAATCTCGGTGGCGAGATTGACCTGGGCGCTCTGCACGTCTGCGCGTCGATTCAGGACTTTTTCGATGCGGGTCGCGCAGGTGGCGCAGGTCATGCCACCGATCTGCAGGCGCAAGGAGTGCGCGGGCGGGCTGGTGTTCGCCGCGCCACGCGCACTGCTATCTACTAAAGACTCCATACCTGCACCAGAACCCTGTACTGGCAGGATAGCAGTTGCGCAGCCAGCTCGCCGCCGCGCAGAAGCTCTCTGGCGTCAGGTCGCCACCTTACTCAGATAGTCTCTGGCTTCAGCTCGCCACCGTACTCGGCCTTCTTGAGAGCGGCCTGCATTTGAGCAAGGGTGGCTTTGGCGCTGTCGTAGCTCACGACGGCTTCTTTCTTGTCAAAACTAACGTCTGCTTTCCGTACGCCCGGCACGGATTCGAGTGCGGCCTTAACACGAGGCGCGCATCCTTGCGGTCAGGTCATGCCGGTGATGGCAAGGGTAATTTGTTTCATGGTCGCGGGCTCGCTCTGATCGCTCGGCTCTGCGACGGCACCGCCGCCCGCATCTGCCTTGCCGCATGCGCTCGTCGCGAAGGACGCGACTCCCAATGCAGCTACCAGTAGCCAGGCCCGCAAGGGATTTCCCTGGAAAACGAAGAGTTTCATGGGCCTCAGTATAGTGGCCTTCGGCGATAAGAAAAGCGGATTTCCGCCGAGGGGCGATAGGATACACTGCAAGCATGTGGAAGGAGAGCGTTCACTTCTTCCGGGCACGTAGACTTGGTGCACTGCTTGCCACCCTGCCCTCCCTCGTGCTGGTCGCGATGAATTGTCGATCGCCAGCTGGGGATGCTGATCCTGCGATGGATGCTCCTCCCCCCTGCGCCGAATGCCCCGCGCCGCCCGTCTTCATCAATGAGTGGGGAGGACGTGGGCTTGCGCCTGGCCAGTTCATCGAACCCAGCAGTATCGAAATGGACAGTCAGGGCATCGTCATCGTCGCTGGTCACGAAAATCGCGTGCAGCGCTTCGATGGCAACGGCGTGCTGCTCGACATCTTTGGTGTCGCCGGCCAGGGAGAGGGCCAGTTCAACCACCCGCACGGCCTTGCCATGGACCGCGAGCGCGGCGATTTACTCTACGTGGGTGATCAGGAGAATCACCGACTGCAGGTCTTCACCAGCGATGGCGCCTTTGTTCGCCTGTGGGGCGACGCGCAGTTTCGCCACATCCACGACGTGGGCATCGACAGGCAGAGCGGCGAGCTCTTCGTCGGCGACCTCGAGACACATCTCTTGCGCAAGTTCAGCGCCACCGGCGAGCTGCTTGCCAACTTCGGTGGCCTGGGTTCCGGCCCCGCTCAGTTCAATGGTCTGTGGGGCATCTCGACCGATTCCCAAGGATTCGTCTACATCGCCGACACCAACAACCGACGAGTGCAGAAGCTCGATCGCGAAGGTGCCTTTGTCGCCGAGTGGACGAGTATGGGCGAGCAACCCTTCGTCAAGCCGACCGGTGTCTTCGTCGACAACGAAGATCGTGTCTATGTCTGCGATGCCCTCGCGCAAGTGATCGCCGGCTTCACTGTCGAGGGCGAGCTAGTCGAGAGCTGGTACCTGCCAACCATCTACGGTCAGCGCTCCGAGCCAGAGGACATCGTCATCGATCCCACCGGCAAAGACATCTATATCGCAGAGGTCTACGGGCACAGGGTCCTGCACCTGCAGCGCGTGCCCGCGCCCTAGCGCACCGAGCTCCGCCACCGGGATGAGGGGAGTCGCGTAGCAAGCCAGACCAGCAGCAAGAGAACCATGCCCGCTCCTGGGTCGGCGCCGCCTGTACTCGAGCACCCAGCTGGCGAGCCAGGGCCTTCCCTGGCAGGACTTTCAGAACACTTCTCATCCACGGGGCACAGCGGCAAGCGCAAGGTCGCCACGTCGTCGTGTAAGGGATCGATGAAGCGCGTCACCGGGTCACTGGCGCCGTCGCCATCAAGCATGGCCACGTAGAGCGTCGCCGCCCCGCCCTCCTCCGGTGCCCACCAGGAAAAGCTCCAGCTGCTCTCGCCGTTGCCAAAGCCTTCGGCGATGGCAACCGTGCCCTGATCGCGCAACTCGACCACGCTGTCAGAACCGGCGGCCCAACGCCCAACGGGCCGCCCGAGTTCATCAGTGAGCTCTGCCGTGAAGGTGTTGGGATTGA
>JAHEAK010000748.1 GCA_024642805.1 Kofleriaceae bacterium
AGCCGAGCAAGAGACTGCCCTGCGTCCTCGATGTACCCGTCGGCAGTCTCTTGCTCGGCTTCCCCGTCATGGGCGACCCGGGCGCACTCGAGACCGAGCTTGTCTATGTCGGTCCGGAGACCAGCGTGTACCGCCGCGCGCTCAGTGAGTATCGAGACAACACCGGCGCCACCCGCGTGCTCGGCATCATCGGCACCTCCCTCGGCGGCACGGCGGTCACCACCGGTCTTGTGATGTTGCCCATTGGTCTGGCAAGAGACGTCGACGGCCTAAGCATCGCCGGCAGCCTCAGCCTCGGCATCGGCGGCGCGCTCCTGGCATGGGGAATCTGGGCGATTAGCTCCGACGCTCCCTGGTATCGATCCGGCTCTTCCGCGCACTTCGCGCTGCCCGGCTCGTCTGGCCAGTGAGAGCGCCCTGCGAGTGTGAGCAGTCCTGCACACGCTAGCCCCTTGCTGCAGCTGCCCAGCGCAACGCAAGCGTGCTACCTATTGTTCTATGCTCCACAAGTGGATCGAGACCAACATGTATGCGTCGCCCTTGCAACGAGTGCACGCGCTGGTTCCCATCATTAGCGCGCTCTTTCCCGACTGGGCAGAGCTGTGGAGCGCTGACGATGTAGAGACGACTCGCGAGGGTCTGCAGGCGCTGCAAGCATGCATGCAACCCGAGGGAAGTTTTCCCGACCCTTCGCTCGTCGATCTCTCGATGAGCTGCGAGCGGGTTGCTAGCCTGGTCGCCGAGTCGGCGCACACCATCGATGGCGATCCGGGCGCTGGCTGTGCCCACTTGCTGACCGCCTTGCTGGCGGCCGCGCTGTTCACGGCCAGCGGGCGCACTGGTGAGACCTTCTTCACTCTCGACGAGGTAACAGCCTCGCTAGCCGACATCGTCGAGATGTATCCGGAACTCGACGAGCCGGTGCGCGCGGCGATTCGCAAAGAACAATTCGAAGTCTAGGGGCGCAGTCTAGCCGGCTAGCGGCTGCAGCGGTCGAGGCGATCTTCCAGCGACATGATGCGCGCATAGGCAACGCCGGTCATCATGTCGTGTGCGGCATCAATGCTCTCGAGGGCGGCGGATTCACGCTCGCGGCACTGTTCGTCGGCACACGCACACAGAACCCCCACTTGCGCCTCGAAGGCATCCAGGGCTTCGTCGGTCCATGGGCTGGACTCGTTCGATGACATCAACAACACGACGCGCGCCTCCTGGCCGGCCTTGACCTCGACCTCTTGCGCGTTCTCGAAGTCCGGTTCGCTATCGAAGCCGTGGGCGCTCACCAGGTAGCGTCCAGGTGCCAGGCCCGTGAGCTTGAAGTCGGCGCTGTTTTGCTCGCTGCGAATGGTGAGAGGCGACTGCGATTTGCGCGCCTTGTGCGAGAGCGGAATGGCCGAGATCATCGACTCTTTGGGGGAATTGGCGATGCTGCCCGCGAGGCTGCCCGTCGGCTGCAGACGCAGGATCAAGTCGGCGCCCTCGCGACCGAGCTTGGCGATCTGTGAGCGGCCAAGTCCCTCGGCTTCGGCGGCTGCGTAGAGCGAGGCGCGTCGCTGATGCAGATTGCTCAGTTCGAAGTATCCAGAGGCATCAGTCTGCACAACAAGGTAGGAGGAGTGAGAGACCGCGAAGGGATCCGCGCCATCGTCGATGGTCTCGGCGACTTGCATGAGATGGTCGTTGTCTGCGGAGATCATCTCGCCCGTGACGACCCGAGCATTGGCGACCGGTCGGCCCTCGGCGCTGAGCACGCGACCGCGCACGGAGCGGCCTGGCTCGAGGCTCAAGGTGCCAAGGTCGAGGGTATCGCCGGGGCGAACACGCACACGCTTTAGAATCTTGGGCGCCATGCCTTTGGCGACGATGCCAACTGCGTACTCACCGGCGGGGACTTCGCTGAGCGTGAACTGGCCCTCGGTGGAGGAGAAGGGCGAGGAGGCATCCATTTCAAGAGCTTCAGAATAGTTCGCAATCGTCACGGCGAAATCGTCGATGGGGCCCGCCTTGGAGCTGACCGAGCCTGTGATGTTGCCGGCGGCGGCCAGGTCGATGACGAGATTCGAGTCACCAGAGTGAGCCTTGACCGCATGCAGCGGTGCCAGGTGCAGGTAGGCGGGCGAGGCGCCGGGCAGGACGGCGACGACATCGAAGTTGGCATCTCCTGGTAGTGGGCCAAGGACGAACTCGCCCTTGCTGTTGCTCAGACCTTCTGCGCTCTGCAGGATGCCGCCTTCTTGGATGAGCTCGCTCTCGTCGCGAAGCGCGCGCACCTGGGCGCCCTCGATGGGCTTGCCATGATGATCGCGCACGACGCCGCGCAAGCTGTTGTCTTCGAGGACCAGCACCAGGCCCTCGGAGCGACGGCGCGCCTTGCTGAGGGCCAGCGCAGAGGAACCGTAAAACTGATGACTAGCGCGCACGTGGGTCTCGGCGGATTCCAGACCAGCAAGCAGGTACTCGCCGCGCTCGTTGGTGGTGGTCGCCTTGCCAAAGGGTTGGCTCACGACATCGGCAAAGGCCGCGGGTGAACCGTCTGGGTACACGACCAGCCCGGAAGCCGATCGTCCCTTGCTCATGACCAGTGTGTGGCGCTCGTGTTGGGTGTCCACGCTAGGCAGAACCGTTTGCGTGGTCCAGGCATAGTCTTCGTGTGTGGCGATGAGCATGCTGGCCTCGCTGGCGACGGTGTCGAAGTGAAAGGCACCGTGGTCGTCGCTGGTGGTGAGCTCGGTGTGCGTCGATGCGATGGCCCCGGCGATGCGCACGCTGGCACCGGCAATCGGGCGACCCTGCTCGTCGGCAATGACGCCCTCAAGGGCGACGCCGTGCACCAAAGCGAGTTTGCGTTTGTGCAGCGCGGCT
>JAHEAK010000122.1:0-2749 GCA_024642805.1 Kofleriaceae bacterium
CAGTCCTTCGCAAGCCTTGTTCCAAGATTCTCTGAGCTGGCCGACCGTGAGTTCGCAGCCTAAGTGCCGTAATTACATAGGTATTGCGATCAAGGCACTGCGACCTGACATCTCACAACAGCGGCTGCGCAGCAAAGTGATAACTGCGCGTCTCGCTACCCAGGCTTCTCACGGGGGCATTCTCCCCGAAACGCCGGCGACTACTTGCTTGGTTTTTCCGCTGGCCGGCGATCCCGTCCGAGCCGAAGTCGGTCGCGCAGCTTGTAGCGAAGGATGACGCCGCTCGGGCCCTTGGGCAACTCGTCGACGAACTCAATCCAGCGCGGGTATTTGTAGGGAGCTAATTCTTGTTTGACGTACTCGCGCAGCTCGGCGGCTAGCTCCGGGCCTGGCGTCTGGCCAATGTTGGGCACGACGAAGGCGATGGGCTTGATGAGGCCGTCCTGATCGTCCGCGCCGATGACAGCGCATTCCCAGACCGCTTCGTTGGCCAAGAGCGCCTGCTCCACTTCGGAGGGTGCCACCCACTTGCCACCAACTTTGAAGAGCTGGTCGACGCGACCACAATGATAATAACTCTGATCCTCGTCGACCATGAAGCGATCGAGAGTGGTGAACCAACCATCCTCCATCAGCTCGGAGTCGCTGCCCCAATAGTGATGCGAGATGTTCTTGCTTCGAAGCTGCAGACTGCCGATTTCATCGACACCGACTACATTGCCCTCGTCATCGACGATGCGTACTTCGACCCCGTCGAGCACCTTGCCGCAATTGCCGGGCCGGCGACCTTTGGCAACCCCGGCGATGACGAACTGAAAAGCCTCGGTCAAGCCATAGCCGACGGTGACGTTGTGGCCCAACACGCCTCTGACCATGGCGATGATCTTGAGGGGCATATCCTCTGCCCCCGCGATGCACCAGCGCAGACCACTCAAGATCTTGGCGTGGCCTGCCTTTGCCGCGTCATTGGCGAGCTGACCGTAGACCGAGGGCGTGGCCGCAAACACCGTCGGCTTGAAATCGACGATGGCATCGAACACGCGCGCGCTGTGGGCTTGCTCGGGCAAGAGCAGGGTTTGCGCTCCCGCCAAGAGCGGAAAGAACAGGCCCGTACCCAGGCCGTAGGCCGTCGAGAGGCGAACCGTCGAGAACACCCTGTCCTCGTGCGTGAGCCCCAAAAAGCCCTCGGCAAAGGATGCAAAAGCCCGAACGGGAGTGGCGTGGGTGTGCAGGACACCGCGCAGGCCATCGTCGGTGGCCTCGTTGGAAGCTCCCGCTGAGTAGAGCAGGAGCGCAGGCTCTTCGGCCGAAACCGGCTCGGCGGCGATCGCTTCGGCGGCCGTGACTAGCTTGTCGAGCTTGCCCTTGGGTCCGAGCGTGTAGACCGATCGCACGGAGCTGACCTCAGCCCGAATTTCGTCGAGAGTCGCGCGCAAGGACTTGTGCACGAGCACCACCGAGGTGCTGGCGTTGTTGAGTCGGTTGCGCAACTCATTGGCGGCGCTCAGTTCACTGACCGGCAGTGCAATGCAGCCGAGGTACATGGTCGCTAAGATCGCGACAGCGGAGTCGATGCTATCGGGCGAGTAGATGGCCACGCGCTCGCCCTTTGCCAGGCCCGTGCCACGCAGCGCCGAGGCGGTCTTGGCGACCCTGGCCTGCAACTCGGCGAAGCTCAAGCCGACCTTGCCCTCGCAAAGCGCAAGCCTCTCACCCCAGCCAGCCGAACTCGCGCCCTGGAGGATTCGCTCGACTAGGTTTTCCCCCGTGTCAGCCATAGCCACCACCGATGGTATCCCGCGCCCATGCTGGCAGCAAGAAATGCAGGTGACCAGCGATGACAAGTTGCTCTTTTGACTGGCTGATTCGGCGAGCTGTTAGGATGCCGCGCATGCGCATCATCGCCGGCTCAGCCAGAGGAAGGCGGCTCAAAGCCCCTCCTGGCAACCTGACCCGCCCCACCTCTGACAAGGTTCGCGAAGCGCTCTTCAGCATCCTCGGCCAACCGCCAACAGATGCCGCAGTCCTGGATCTCTTTGCTGGCAGTGGCGCGCTCGGCCTGGAGGCCCTCAGTCGAGGCGCCGTCAGCGCTACCTTCGTCGACGACAACAACCAGGCCTTGCAAACCCTGCGGCAAAACATCGACGAGCTAGACCTGGCGCGCGCAAGCCAGGTTGTACGCGGGGAGGCGATTCGGCAGCTTCGGCGTCTGGCCCGCGCCTCCGCCCGCTTTCATTGGATCTTCGTCGATCCGCCCTACGCCACCCAGCTGGCCGAGCAAAGCCTGCAGGAAATCGCCGCGAACCAGCTTCTCAGCCCCGGCGGGCAGGTAATCGTCGAGCACGACCGTCGTTCAGAGCCGAGCGATGCCTATGGAAGCCTGATAAAAACCGACATGCGCCGCTACGGAGACACATCGGTGTCGTTCTATGAGGTCTCGATGGATGAGAGCGAGTTGCATGAGAGGAAGCCCGCATGAGTGATGGAGGAAAGCTTGCCGTCTACCCAGGCACATTCGATCCCATAACCAATGGGCACGTCGACATTCTCTTGCGCAGCCTGGCGGTCTTCGATCGGGTGATTGTTGCCGTCGCCACCAATCCCAACAAGCAGCCCCTCTTTACCCTCGAGGAGCGGCAAGCCTTCATCCGCGACGCGCTTGGCGACAAGAGCGCGCAGGTCGAGTTCGATCACAACGAGGGGTTGTTGGTCGACTACTGCAAGCGGCGCGGGGCGACCACCATCGTTC
>JAHEAK010000122.1:2759-10625 GCA_024642805.1 Kofleriaceae bacterium
TCGCGGATTTCGAATACGAGTTCCAGCTGGCCCACATGAATCGGCGCCTCGCCCCCGGCGTGGACACCGTGTTCTTCATGACCGATGAGCGCAACCACTACGTGAGTTCCTCACTTGTCAAAGAGGTTGCCAGCTTCGGCGGTGACGTATCCGGACTGGTTCCTCCGGCCGTGGCCGACGCTCTCACCGCAAAGTTCACTCAACAGACACCCAAGGGAAAGTAGTGCCATCATGACCATTCGTCTTGCCTCTCGCCTATCGCGTATCAAGCCCTCGATCACCCTTGCCGTCACGCAGAAGGCCGCCGACTTGCGGGCCGCCGGCAAGGACATCATTTCCTTTGGCGCCGGTGAGCCCGACTTCGAGACGCCCGATCACATCAAGGACGCAGCGCGCAAAGCCCTGGTACACGGCGCCAGCAAGTACCCCGCCGTGGCCGGCATTCCGATCTTGCGCGACGCCATCTGCAAGGTGACCAACGAAGTGCACGGCCTCGATGTCAAGCCTGCGCAGGTGCTGGTGAGCTCTGGTGCCAAGCACAGCCTCTTTAACCTCTTCTTGGCCCTGCTCGATCCAGGCGATGAAGTCATCGTGCCTGCGCCCTATTGGGTCTCCTATCCCGAAATGGTTCGGCTCGCTGGCGCCGAAGCCGTGTGTCTCAAGGCCCATGCCGACAAAGGTTTCGCCCTCGATCCAGCCGAGCTGCGCGCCGCCATCACCGACAAGACGCGCGCCCTGATTCTCAACTCGCCAAGCAACCCGACCGGAGCGGTCTACGATCGCAAGCTCCTGCAGGAAGTCGCCGACATTTGCGTGGAGAAGGACATCCTGGTCATCTCCGACGACATCTACCGCCAGCTCATCTACGGAGCCGAGTACGTCTCGATCGCAAGCCTGGGACCGGAGATTGCCAAGCGCACCATTCTCATCGATGGCGTGTCGAAGGCCTACGCCATGACCGGCTGGCGCATCGGCTGGACCGTTGGTCCTGTCGAGCTCATCAAGGGCATGAACATGATCCAGGGACAGAGCACGACGGGCGCGACCCACATCGCGCAGATTGCCGCCGCGCAGGCTCTCATCGGTGATCAGGGCTGCGTCGAGGAGATGCGCAAGTCCTTCGATGCCCGCCGCAAACGCATGGTCGAGCTCTTGAACCAAATCGACGGCGTGCAATGTCAGGAACCCAAAGGCGCGTTCTACGCCTTCCCCGATTTCTCGAGCTTCATCGGCAAGAAGACGCCGAGCGGTCAGAGCATGAGCGATGACGTTGCGCTTGCGACCTACTTGGTCGAGCAAGGCGTGGCCGTGGTGCCCGGCTCAGGTTTTGGTTGCCCTGGCTTCGTACGCCTGTCCTACGCCTCGTCCATGGAAGAAATCGAGAAGGGCCTGGGCTGGTTGAAGACGGCGCTGGCCGCCCTCAGCTAGCTCGTCTTCACGAGTCGTTCTCGCTGCCACCGCGCGTTCGCGCGCGGATGTGCCGCACTTCGATGCCATAGCGGCGAGCCATGGCCCACAAGTTCTTGCGATCGATACCGGCCTGGCGCGAAGCAGCGGCCAGGTTGCCCTTGTTGGCCTCGAGAAGCTTGATCGTGTAGTCGCGTTCGAAATTCTCGATCACATCGCGCTTGAGATCGCGAAAGTCGGTATTCAGATCGATCTCGACGCTTTTGCGCGTCTGGTTGTCGGCAATGGGGATGTGCTCAGGCTCGATGATTTCGCCGCTCACCAAGACCAGGGCGTGATGGATCTTGTTCTCGAGCTCTCGAATATTTCCTGGGTAGTCGTAGCTCTGCAGCTTGGCCAGCGCGGCCGCGCTGAAGCCCTCGACTCGCTTGCTGACCTTGTCGCGATGTAGAAGCAAGAAGTGTTGCGCAAGCAAGGGCACATCCTCGAGTCGCTCACGCAGGGGCTGCATGTGCATGGGAAACACATTGATGCGATAGAAGAGATCCTGACGAAAGCGCTGCTCGGCGACCGCCAGCTCTAGATCGATGTTGGTGGCCGTCACAAGCCGAATGTCGACAGTGGTATCCCGATCTTCACCAATGCGGCGAAACTCGTGGGTCTGAAGCACGCGCAGGAGCTTGGCCTGCAGGCCTAGGCTCATCTCGCCAATCTCGTCTAGAAAGAGCGTGCCACCATCAGCCGCTGCGAACAGGCCCTCGCGATCGTGACTCGCATCGGTGAAGGCTCCGCGCACGTGGCCAAAGAGCTCATCTTCGAGGAGCGATTCGGGAATGGCGGCGCAGTTGACCACCACGAAGGGCTTGCGCTTGCGGGGAGAGAAGTTGTGCAGGGTGCGCGCAACCAGCTCCTTGCCGGTACCGCTCTCGCCGCCGATCGCCACCGTCACATCGGTAGAGGCGACCATGGCGATTCGCTCGTGCAGCTCCTTGATCCACGGAGAAATGCCGATGATGACATCGCTCTTGCGAGCTGGTCGCTTGTCGTGGGTGGCCTCGAGTTCACTCACTCGAATCGTCCTATGTCGGTCTTAGGCACCCAGCCCTCGACGCCGTTGCCCAGACGTACCAGAAGCCAGGCCGGCTCCTCCGCCAGGATGCGAACGTGCAGACCAGCGTGCAGCTGGCCTCGCTCCTCGAGCGTTGCGTCTGGGCCTTCTCTCATCGTTACGACTTCGCCTGTTACCACGCCCTGCAGCATGTCCTCGAACACGTAGACGTGTGCCGCCAGCATCATAGCGCTGCCGAGGGTCGCCACGCCGAGAAAGATGACGATGACCGCGATGGCGGTCCGCAGAAGACCTGGCACCCAGAAGCGAAGAGCCAACAAGCCTGCAAAGAAGAGCAAGTTACAACACAGAAGTACCAGGGTGGTTTTGCTGATCGACAGATAGCTGGCCAGGCGCGCCCACCAAACCAGTGTTTCGGCGCCTCGCACTTCCCCATGGCCCTGCGCGGCCACGGCGGCGTGCGCAACCTCGAGATTGTAGGCGCTATCGTCGTCGCCCGGCGCGACCCGCAGAGCCCGCTCGTAGTTGAAGATCGCCTGGCCGAACTGGCCGGCTCGAAAGTTGGCGTTGCCCAAGTTGTAGTACAGGTCTTCGTGCAGCAAGCCCTCGTCGACCAGCGCCTGGTAGGAATCGATGGCGGCCTGGTAATCGCCTCGTTGGTAGGCGGCATTGCCAGCCTCCATGTTGCCTGCCCGTGCTGATCCGGCGCCCAGCAAGTGCACGAGCACCGCCAAGAGCAGAGTGAGTGGCCACTTCATGCTGCTCGTGCCCCCATGGCCATCTTGCTGTCCTCGACGCGGGCGAGGAGCTCGCGGGTGCGCTCGAGGTCTCGCTTCATCTGGTCCGTGCTGATCTTGGAGGAGGCAAAGCGCGCGCGGTCAAAGGCCTCTAGCTCGGCGAGCACCCGTGTGACGGTCGACGCATCGAGACCGCGCTTTTCGAGCAGCGCTTGCATTTCGTCGCGCGTGAGCGAGCGCACGCTCTCTGCCAGCCACTCTTCCATGTGCGCGTAGATGGCATGGCTCAGCTCAGAGTAGAACTTAGCGGCGCGCATGCCTTTGAGATGAATTTCAGCGATGCGAAAGCGAGCCTTGGCGGCACCACGCGCTCGGCGCAAGCGCGCCCGCGGGGTCTCCTTCTTCAGACGACGCCGAAATCGATCGACGGCGACCACCAGTATGTAGACGCCAGGAGGCGCCAGGAGCAGCATCCAGAACCAGTCTTGTCGATACAAGTCGACCAGCACCCGTGACTCCAGGTTGGTGACCGTGCGACTGAGGCGCACATCGCGATCCAAGGACTGCGTCGAGGCGACCTTGCGCTCGGCATCAGCCAGGTCTTTGGGATCGCCTTCGACAGTGATGCCGATGGGCGTGGTGCGAGCCACCTGGTACTGACCTGAGGACACATCGAAATAGGTCAGCTCGATGGCGGGTATCACCTGCTCGCCGCCGCTCGAGGGCGTCGTCCAATAGCGGTAGAGACGCTCGCCAGCGACGCGATCGCCAAGGGTGGTGTCCTTCTCCTCGTGATCGCGCGGAGCCTCGAAGACAAAGCCAGGAAAGCTGAGCCTCGGCGGTGTGGTTCGACGCATAGCGCCCTCGCCCTTGACGCGGAGACTCAGGGTCAAGGGCTGCCCGGCAGGTAGAAGGTCGCGATCGACGGTGGCCGAGAGCTCAAAATGCCCGACGTAGCTGGGATCGAAACCCATCGGCTGCGGCGTGGGTAGAGCGCGAATCTCGATGTCGATGGGCTTACTTGCGATCGACTCGACCTGGCCCAGCGCCGTCGTCACGGTTGCGATCTTCGCTTGTAGTGGCGGCACCACCAGGCGACCCGCGTTGGGAGCAAAGAGCGCGCGCTTGGAGACCAGGGCGACGACATAGTCGGTACTACCCAATCGCGCTTCGGTGTACTTGAAAAAGGCCGAGGGCTCGAAAAGGGTTTCCGACCACAGACCACTGAGCTCTGGTGGCGTGGGCTCGTACTTGAGGACTTCGGTGCGAGTGAAGAGCAGCCACGAGACGGTTATTTGCTCGCCCACCCATGCGCTGGTCTTGTCAGCGACGGCGTAGAGAAAAACTTCGCCCTGCGTTCCTTGTGGAGGCACGTAACCAGGCGCGCCCAGGGTCTGCGCGTCGGTCCCACCCAGTTCGGTACTGGTCGTGCCAAGGCCACCGCTTGCCAGCACCTTCACCGAAACTTGATTGCTCTCCCACTCCTCCTGACCGATGCGAATCTTGGCAGGCCCGATGCGCAAGCGCCCGACTCGCTCCGGCTGCAAGACATACCGATAAATTTCGACCGAGTTGAGGACCTGCCCCTTGGTCGGATCCATGGTCGAGGTATTGCTGCGTTTGATTTGTGAATCGATGACCTTGAAGTCGGCGGTGTCAGGATGCCAGTAGCGATCGGGGCCCGAGAGTCCAGGCACGCTGATCTCGACGGTGAGGGTGACGGTTTCTCCCAACGAGAGCTCGGTCGGTGCAACCGACATTCGAAATTCCGGCCGTTCCGCATGCGCCAGCTTTGTGCCGCACAACCCGAGCAGGAGCACCACGCCCAGCCATATCCGCGACCAAAGGCCCATCTACTGTTGCGAGCCCTTCTTGTCAGGATCGCGCAGGCGATCGCGTGTCTTGCGCAGAAGGTTGCCGCGTCGGAGCTCACCACTGCGCCGCTCCAGGGCCTCGAGTTTCTGGAGCATGGTCAAGTCGGTGTCGAGTCCGTCGTCGACGGCGCTGCTCGATCCGCGAGGATCCATGTGCGCCTGCAGCGCGCCCTCGGGACCACGCTCCTCGGGAACAGGATCGCTGCCTGGGCCTTGCCCCATCCCTGCTTCCTGGCCTGCGCTCGCATTCGCTCCTTGTGGATCATCTGAGCCCTTCGAGCCAGAGGTCCCATCCGGCTGCATTGCACCCTGATTCGGATCATGCTCGCCGGGACCAGTCTGCTCGTCGCCGGTGTCCGTTTGTCCCCTGCCTCCCTCCCCTGCCTTGGCGCGACGCATCTGGATGAGTACGAGCTCCAAGTTGTAGCGAGCATCATCGTGCTCGGCGTTGTCGCGCAGCACGTCCCGGTAGCTGGCGATGGCGTCTGCATAGCGCTGGCGCAATGCCTGTGCGTTGCCTAGGTTGTAGCGGGCGCGCTCGCGGACCTCGAGATCGGACGTGCCTGTGGCCCTGCTAAGCGCGGCAATCGCCTGGTCGAGCAAGCTGGCGCGTTCCTCGGCCTGGCCGGTGAGCATCGCTTGCTGCAAGAGCGCGGTGCCAAGGTCGAAGTGCAAGCGCTCGCTGGGGGCAGCGCCGCTCATCGCACGTCGAAAGGCGCGAGCTGCCTCGGCGAATTCACCTTGCCGGTAGAAGCGCTGTCCCTCGGCGACATCCCTATCGTTGCGGGTGGGCCAACGCCAGGCGAGCAACAGAGGCAGGCACGCCACTAACGCGAGCGCACGAAGCGAGCGCCCGCTGGGCAACGTAGCCTTGTGTGGCCGAGCCCTCATTCGCTTGCCTCCTGCACGGGCAGATGCGTGCGACGTCGACGCTCGCTCATGCATGCCTCCATGATGAGCAAGAGAAAAGCAGGGAACAAGAATCGCTCGAAAATGTGATTGCGAGAGGCGACCACCCGTTGTTCGAGCTCACCGCGTTTGAGCTCCTTGAGCGATTCGAGAACGAGGTCACCTCGCCAGCGCCCTTCGCCAAGCGAGAAGTACCGGCCTTTGGCGGCCGTGGCCATGGCTCGCAGCGACTCGGCATCGAGTCGGGTCGCCCGGAAGCTGCCGTCGACCTCGCGTTGCCAGCCAAGCTCATTACCCTGGTCATCCAGGCTTGGAACAAGCTCGCCACCCCGGGTGCCGACGCCGATGACATATAGGGTGATGCCGAGAGCGGCCGCCCGCTCGGCCTCGCGCAGCGCAAAGCCTTCGCTGTCCTCGCCATCGGTAAAGAGCACGATGGCGCGCGCGCGATCGCTAACCGATGGCGTCTCGCTGCGCAGGGGCTCAGCGCTGCCTCGCAAGGGTCGACCACCCTTGCCCTGCCCAAGGAAGGCGCACAGCTTCGGATCGGCCGCATCAGCCCTGAGTGCGCAGCTCGCCACACGCAAAGCTTGTCCTAGATCGGATCCTGGCGCCAGATCCGATGGCCGGAGTCCTTGGTAGAGCAGTCGCGCCGCCACGTGATCGTGCGTCAAGGGAAAGTGTACGGCCCCACCCGCAAAGACGACCGTCGCTATGCGATCGGCCTTGAGTCGGGCGATCAGGTTCTCCGACTCCTTGAGACTGCGATCAAGGCGATTGGGATAGACATCCTTGGCGAGCATGGATGCAGAGAAGTCGTACACGAAAGCGATGTCGATGCCGCGTTGACGCCAGGTCGCCTCGCCGGGAGAGGTCGGCCGAGCCAGTGTTGCCGTGAGTAGCACCATCGCCAAAATGAAGAGCGCCGATCGCATGATGCGCCGCCTGGTCGACAGCGAATTGGTCATGCGCTCGATCATCGGTGTGTGCCCGACCCGCTCGAGGGCGCGCCGACGTCGAACGATGTCGAGTGCGAACACCAGGCTGAGCCCGAGGGCGACCACGGGAATCATCCATTGCATGGTGCTGGATTCGAAACTCATGGGAAGCTCCGAAAGCGCGTCATGCGCATGAGCAACTCTAGGGTGAGCAGAGCGAAGGCGATCCAGACCAGGTAGTCGAAGAGCTCGAGTCGTGGCGTCGAGCCGATGATGCGATGCTCTGACTTGGTGAGTTGTTCGCGAATCTCCTCGAAGCTGCGCGCGAGCTGGGTGTTGTCGCCAGCGCGGAAGTACAGCCCTTTGGTCGCCGAGGCGATGTCCTGCAGCACCTTGGGATTTACCGCGTATTGCGTACGAGCGAATCCAGTACCGCGCTCGCTGCCGCTGTCCTCACGACCGAGCAAGACCGTGAAGACGCGCACACCCATTTGTACGCTCAGGGTGAGGGCCTCGCCCGGATCCATGAAGTTGGCTTTGTTCCAGTCGCCATCGGAAAGCAAGATGACGACCTTGGATGCGCTCTGCGAGCGACGCAGCGAGGCCAATGCCAGACCAAGGGCATCGCCGATGGCCGTGCCCAACTCTGGGACTTCGCCGATCTGCAGGTCACTTACGATGGCATCGAGACTCGGATAATCGAGAGTCAGAGGACACTGCAGCATGGCCTCACGCGCGAACACCACCAGTCCCACGCGATCGCCACGGCCCTGGCGAGCCGCGAGGAATTCGCGAATCGTTCGCTGGCCGGCGTCGAGTCGATTGCGCTGCAGATCCTTCTCTTCCATCGACTTGGAGAGGTCGAGAACGAACATGACATCGATGCCCTCCACCGTTCGCTCCTCCTCGCTAAATGTCTGTGGACGAGCCAG
>JAHEAK010000749.1 GCA_024642805.1 Kofleriaceae bacterium
GCCACAGGTAGAGGCCACCGATGGCGGCCAGTACGATCCACAAGACGATAGCGGGCCCGTCGGCGTTCCACATGTGTGAGCCGTAGGCCGTGACCCCGCCCGCCAGACCGACGGTATCGCCATAGTCGCCGGCGACTCGCTTGCCGAGAGTCCAACCAAAATGACCTTCGAGGAAGGCGCTGCCAAAACGCAGGTAGCTGTACAGATAGTACGGGACGGCAAGGAGCGAGAAGGCGGCACTTGCTGGAAGCAGCGTTGCATAGGCGCGATGCCGGTAGAGTGCGTAGACAAGCCAGGGGCTCAGAGCCAGCGCGATGGGGCCAGCGGCCATGCTCTTGACGGCAATCGCCCCGCCGATGCCCGCAGTGGCGACGATGATACCGCGCTTGTCGCGCAGCGCCCAGAGCGTGCCTAGCAGCGCGAGAGTGGTCATCGTGACGAAGGGAGCATCCGACAGGAGCGAGCGCGTGAAGAGGTGATACGAAGGCACCGATGCGCACAAGACGGTCGCGATGCTGGCAGCATCGTGCCTGCGTGTGGCAAACCAGGATCCGAAATAGACCAGGGCCAGGGTCATGAGCGAGAAGAGCGCCATCGGCAGGCGCAGGCCGGTCTCGCCACCTGCTAGGGATTCGCCAAACATGCTGAGCACGAAGGGCAGGGTGGGGCGCTGAAAGGTGTTGACCCCTTGCCACTGCAGCACACCCCACTCACCGCTCGTGCGCATCTCGCGAATGTTCTGGGCGTAGATGATTTCGTCGCCGTTGCCGAGGGCGTCGCCCAAGCCAAGCAGAGTGACAGTGGCCAGCGCTGCAAAGAGCACCAGCGTCGCGAGCGGCCATGCCCTCGAGGAGCTCACTAGACCGCGACGGGCATGACCCGTTTGCGAACCAGCTTGATGCTCAAGAGCCGGTACAACATCTTGCTCACTTCGTAGGAGCCCATGCGCGACTCGCGAATCAGCTCCTTGACGGTGTTCTTGCCGTTGACCAGCTCAAGGACCGTGAGCTCCTCGCGAGTAAGACGACCGCGACCCATCTGCGCCACAGCGTCTTCATTGCGCAGAAAGACCATTTCGAAGTTGTTGATCTCGCGCTCGATGAGGTGCCATTCGTCGACGCGGCGATAGCCCTCCATCAAAATGCCTTCGACTTCCAGAGCCAGGGTGGCATCCACGGCGATGGCGGGAAGGTCGCGGGTGCGAATGAACTGGAAGTGTCCAAAGCTCCAGCGCAAGACCTCGTAGATGAGCTCGCGGGTCTGTTGCACCAGCGCACGTTTGAGCTCGCTCTCGCTGATGTAGCCAAGCTTGACCAGCTGACCGCCCAGGAGCTTGGAGCCCGGTCGTCGAGACTCGATGAAGCCCGTGAGGTCTTCGTGACTGATGAGCTCGTTTTCGACCATGAAACGGCCCAGCAGGTACTCGTTGCTGATGTTGGTCGCCAGGGCCATGTCGACGCGGCCTTCGCGGAAGTACACCTCTATCTTGGCCTCGGCGCGCGTCACTTGCAGAATGCCCGATTGCTGCTGAGCGTCGAGGAGCTGCAGGACTTCGGCGATGGGCACGACGCGCAAATCACCACGTAGGGAAGGGCCCATGTCGGCCTCTTCGAACATGGGCTGGGCCTCGACGAAGAGGCGTTGCACCACGTCGTCATCCAAGACCTTACGGGCGGCTGCCGCTACCGCTTCGGCGTCGATGCTGTTTTCGACGTCATCGATGTCGGTGGTCTCTTCTTCGCCGGCCGCACGCAAAAGACTCATCAGCGAGGCCAGAGGCGGCGCGATGGCTTCGATGATGCTTTCTCGCAGATCGTCCAGGGCCTGCTCACGGGCTTGCTTGTTTTCGAGTACCGCGCGCATACCGGCAGCGGTATCGGCTTCGCTGGTTTGCGCGACGACCAGTTGCCGAGTGGCGTCCTCGCCATCGCCAGTGCTCTCGCCGTACTTGCTCACCGTGTGCTGAACGACGGCGGTGATGGCCTCGGGAGAGAAGGGCTTGGTGATGTAGTCGACGATGCCCATCACTTTGACGAAGCGCTCACCGACTTGATCCCCTTTGGCGCTCATGAGCACGACTGGAATCCCGCACAGCTCGGGCTCGGCAGCCAGCGCTCGGCACACCTGGTAGCCGTTCATCTTCGGCATCACGAAGTCCAGTAGGATGAGCTGCGGCGGCTTATCACGCGCCCGCTGCAGGCCGTCCTCACCCGACTCCGCCACCTCGACCTCGAAACCCGCCTTGCTGAGCACCAACTGCACGACCTTTAAGATCGTTGGGCTGTCATCAATAACGAGGACGCGCGGGGCTGCCGTCGCACCTGTCATCGTTTGGGGGATCTCCGGGACATAGGGGGCAAGTCGCCGCGGCGATAGTACGTTTGCTCCCGGGGGTTAATCAACGCGTCCAGGGCCTTAGAATCAGAGCCGCGCGATCCGGAAAGGCTGGCTCCAATGTGGGCAAAGCGGGGTGTCAGCTGGTGGCTTGCGAAATTGTCGAGCTTCTTGCTCGCATGGTAACCTGAGGCCTCAGCCCACCCGCTGAATGCATGTCAAATCCGGCACATCAGAGCGATCAGTTTCCGCGCAAATTTGGGAAGTACCATTTGCTCGCGCCGCTCGCGCAGGGCGGAATGGGCGCTCTCTACTTAGCCGTGACTGGAGACAGAGGCTTCGAGCGTCTCTTGTGCATCAAGACCGTGCTGCCTCATCTCGCTGACAAAGAGTACGTAGCGAGATTTCGCGATGAAGCGAAAATTGTAGTGCAGCTGTCACACGGCAACCTCATTCCGGTCTTCGATGCCGGCCAGGTCGATGGCGAACTCTTCCTGGCCATGGACTTTGTCAAAGGCAAAGACCT
>JAHEAK010000123.1:0-7152 GCA_024642805.1 Kofleriaceae bacterium
CAAATCAGCTGCGCGACGTGCTCGTAGCGCGAGCCGCGCTCGCCCCTTTCGAGATCGAGCTCGAGATTGCTGTAGCGGGTGGCAACAGCGACCATGTGCGAGACGGCGCTCTCCGCCAAGAGAGCCCGTCCCATGTTGGTGTGCAGCACCACGCCGGTTGCGTTGATGACTGCTCGAAGCGAGTAACGTGCTGCATGCTGTGCTCTGCGCGCTACCTCGATGCCCAGGTCGCGGTGCCAGGAGCTCAAGGCAGCGCTATCGGTCACCAGCTCGATGTGCCCTTCGCGAATTTCCTCGACGATGCTGCGAGTCTCTTGCAAGACGGCCCAACGCGGACAATGGCTCATGACCTCCTCCACCGCTTGGGTGGCGAGCAGGGTATTGACCGATGGAATGTGGCGCATTAGCTCTTTGGGAAGAGGCATCGGCAACAAGCATCGGGGCCCTCCTGCGCAAAGTAAAGTAATGCCAGGCCAGCGGCGCTGAGATAGCTCGGAATTCGCCGGGCTCAGCGAGCCCTGTGCGGCTCAGCGAGCCCTGTGCGGCTCAGCGGCCCAGCAATTGGATCTTGAGCTGATTGGTCTGTGCGCCACAGCCGATGGGGACAGCCGCGGTTATGACCGTGTACTCGCCAGCCTTGGCCAGTTTGCGAGACACCAGCTCGTGCTCGACGCTCTCGTAGAGCTCTTCTTGGGTCATCGTCGGTTCCAACATGATCGGCGTGACACCCCAGTTGAGCGCCAGGCGTCGATAGACGGTCTCATCGCTGGTGAAGGCGACGATGTTGGCCTTGGGGCGGTACTCGCTCATGAGCCTGGCGGCGCCACCGGAGTCAGAAACCGCTGCGATGGTGCCAAGGTCGAGCTGCGCGGCGGCAACGACGGCGGCGTGGGCGACCGCGTTGGCGGAAACCTTGAGGTTGAGGTGACTGCTCTCGAGGCCGTTGCGAAATTCCTCGCTGCCTTCGATCTCTTTGATGATGCGCGACATGGTGCGCACGACGCCGACAGGATCGTGACCCACCGCGGTCTCTCCCGAGAGCATGAGGGCATCGGAGTTGTCGAGAACGGCATTGGCGACGTCGGATGCCTCTGCGCGCGTTGGTCGCGAGTGCGTGATCATCGACTCGAGCATCTGGGTGGCCGTAATGACGATCTTGCCGGCGCGATTGGTGGCGTGGATGATCTTTTTTTGCGCCAAGGGAACCTTCTCCGGCCCCATCTCCACGCCCAAGTCGCCTCGCGCCACCATGATGCCGTCGGCAACCGCGATGATCTCTTCGATGCGTTCGACGGCCTGCGGCTTCTCGATCTTGGCGATGATGGGAATGCTCAGACCGCCGACCGTGGCCAGGCGCTTGGCTTCGAGCACATCCTCCGGCGAGCGCACGAAGGAGAGCGCGATGTAGTCGACGTTTAGCTTTAGGCCGTAGGCGAGGTCTTTCTTGTCCTTCTCGGTGAGCGCGGGGGCCGACACCGCGACGTTCGGCAGGTTGATGCCTTTGTTGTTCTTGAGCGTGCCTCCCTCTTCGACGATGGTGCACACATCGGTCGCAGTGACCTCGGTGACCCGCAGCGCCAGGAAACCATCGTCGAGAAGAATCAGGTCGCCCTCGTGAACGTCGTTGATGATGCCGGTGTAGCTGGTCGAGACCCGCTCGACGGTGCCCTGAATGGATGTGTCGGTGGTGATCCGAAACTGCGCGCCGCGCTTGAGCTCGACCTCACCATTCTCGAAGCGACCGACGCGGATCTTCGGGCCCTGCAAGTCGAGCAGAGCGGCAACCGAGCGGCCCGCTTCCTTGGCGGCCTGGCGCAGATTGAGCAGGTTCTTCTCGTGGGTTTCGTAGTCGCCGTGGGAGAAGTTGAGGCGGGCCACGTTCATGCCGGCATCGATGAGCGCTCGGAGTTGCTCCGGGCTGCTGCTGGCGGGACCGAGGGTGCAGACAATTTTGGCACGACGCATGTGCCGCGCAGTGTAGGCGGTGGCGCGCAAACGGTCTGTGTGCCGGGGTGTGGAAAAAAGCAAATGCTTTGAAATTACAGTGATGTTGGGCGTCGAAAGAATTTCTCCCCGCTCCGTGAGCCCGGTGCTAAAAACCGCCGCCATGCGGGGACTTTGGCTGCTTGTGGTTGGTGTTGGGCTGGTTGCGAGTTGCGACTCGGGTTCAAAGCCTTGTGATGGCTTCACGGCCCCCGAGCACAGTGTGCAGCTTGCCTGCGCAAGTCCAGACCTGAGCAATCCCATGGCGCTGCGCGAGTGTCTGAAAGGCTCTGGCCACATGGGCAGCTGGGCCGTCGACAGCGATGGTCTACCGGCCTTCGATTTCTCTCTCGAGCAGCGCTGTGATGAGGCCGCTGCGCACCTGACTTCATCGGGCCTTTTGCAGAGCGATCCGGTGCACCTGATCGGCAATGGCCGCGGCTTGGTGGCGATGGCGCACGCCTCGGGCGGCGTCGAGATTTACAGCCAGGATCGCGGTCACAAGTGGATCAACCACATCGACGATTGGCGCGACCCAGACAACAAGGACTTCCCTGTTCAACTCGGCGGTGGCTTCAACTACCTGGTCGTGGATGGCAAGGTGCGATCGACGCGTTTCGAGGACCATCCAGTGTCCAAGGCTCTTGGTCGGCAAACGCGGCGTTTTGGCGTCGGCTATGTCGAGACCGTTACTACCTTCGATGATCTGAGAATAACCCGCAGAGTACTGGCGCCTGATAGCAGCGCGAGGGCACTGGTTAGCGAAGTCACTATCGAGAATCTCGGCGATTCGTACACCTCGGTTGGCCTGGTCGAGTTTTGGGACGTAAATCAGTACCAGCTAACGGAGGCGACGCAGAGCGCCGATCATGGTGACACCATCATTACGGACTCCATTCGGCGCGAGCGTCGCAAGCTGAACGAGGAGTTCACACAAACCCTGAGCTACTCGCGACAGACGCAGATAGCGTCCTCGACGATGACGGCGGCATCGCTGCCCTCCGCCGTACGCGATGGCGCTAGTCCCTCCAAGGTCGACTACTTTCCCGCGGACGTCTATTTGGCCACCATCGACGGCGGCGGCATCCCTGATGCGGTCTGGTTGTCAGACGATGAGCTGTGGAAGGCCAGCCAAACCAGCAGGCCACCACCAACAAAGGCAGCCAAGGCAGGCGATGGCGAGACCCGCGAGTTGGCAATCGACGCTGCTCAGCAGTCGGGCATCCTGGCCATGCGCGTGCAGGTATCGGTGCCAACCGGAGCACCCGTGGTCCGACGCTTCGCTCTCGGCTACACCACGCCCGGCGTGACTCCGGAACTTGCGGTGGCGGAACTGCGTGCGATGGACGGCGAGCTCGCTGCGCAGGCCAGCGAGTCCTGGGCCGGCCGGTTGGCCTGGGTGGCCGTGCAAGGGGAGGATAGCGGCGTAATCCAGCGTGAGCTCGCGTGGTCGAGCTACTACGCGCAAGCGAGTGTCACCTTCGATCAGAGCCGTGGAAGTCGTGTGACCGGAGCGGGTGGAGCGGCGCAGTACGTCGCCGGTTTGGACGCGGCACCCGCCGAGCTGGCCATGCATGCACAGGCCTTGCTCTATCTCGACCCGAGTCTGGCAAAAGAAAATCTCTTATACGCATTCAGTAGTCAGCACGGCGCTACCAGCGCGACCCCCTACCGATTTCCCTTCGCGACCACCGGCGTCGATGAGTATTCCGATGGTGCAAACGACGCCGAGCGCAGTGACGCCTACTTCTTGTTGCCAACGGCGGTGGCCCGCTACGTGGCGCAAACTCGCGACTTCGATTTTCTGTCGGCGAAAACCTCCTACTGGCCCGTCAGCGATGAGGAGGTCGGCTCGGTGCTCGACCACCTGAGTCGCTCACTCGACTATGCCAACCAGGTTCTGGGCGTAGGTGCTCGCGGCTTGATTGCCTTTGGCACTGGAGACTTCGAGCCCGATATGCGGGAGCTCGGAGAGGCTGCAGGCACTGCCAACAGCTCGTCGGTCTTCAATGCGGCCCTCGTGAGCTACGGCTTTCCTTTGCTGGTCGAGCTGCTCTCGGCAAGCGAGCCGGATTTGAGCGAAGCCTACGCACTCGTGCTCGGCGATCAGGCCGAGGCTCTCGAGAACCAGGCCTTCAATGGTCAGTACTACGAGCGTGCTTTCGCGGAGAGTGGCGATGCCATTGCTGGTGATCGCATGTTCCTGAGCACGCAGGTCTTGCCCATCCTGGCCGGGATGGTGGATGAAACCCGCCGCGATGCCTTGCTCGATCGAATTGCCGCGGAACTCGACACGCCGCTTGGCGCGGTGAGTCAGGCGACGGGCGTTGGCGAGCGCAGCGGAGTCGTCGTACCGGTGGTCAATGCCTGGCTCACCGAAGCCATCGCATTGCGCGACAGCGCCCAGGCCTGGTCGAGCCTCTTGCGCACCACGATGGCGGCGCGCGCCGACTTGCAACCCGAACTCGGCTATGCACCATGGACCGGGCCAGATGCCTTTACCGGGCCCGATGCGGCCCTTCCTGGTCAGGCTCCAAACTCTGACGAACTGGCGCAGAGCGATTATCCCGCCTTTGGCCTGCTCGGGCATCTGGCGCCCCTGCGAGCGCTGGTCTCTCTCTTGGGCGTGCGCGGTGATGTCGATGGCTTGCGTATCGAGCCGCGCATCGAGGGTGAGACCTTCTCGGTGGTGCTTCCTCGCCTCGAGCTGCGCGGCACACCGAGCTCGATCGAAGGTGTGCTCATCACTTCTGGCAACGACGTTCTCAACATGGTGGTCAAGTTGCCATCGCAAGCGCGCTCGGTTGGGCTGGCAGTGAAGGTGCGGGGTGTGGCGGTGCCATTCGACCTTGGCGAGGGCGACACCGTCGAGTTCGTCATGCCTGTGCGCAAGGATGAGCGCGCGACCTTCAGCGTGCGAGCCATCTAGGGCGCGCTCGGAGCTTAGGTGCGGGGAAGAGGCCCGGCGTCAGCGCAGAAGCTTGGAGAGCTCTTCGCGGATGATGTCAGCCAATTGACTCTCGCGAGGGCTCGATGGCGAGATGGTCTTGATACCGGCGTGCGGCGCAGGCGCGCAGGCGACGACGGGCGCGGGGGCAAACTCGAGGGCGCGGTCGGCGGCCTTGCCAAGCCCGGCTTTGGCGCGCGCGGCCAGAAGTGGCGGCAGCGCACTCTCTGGCAGCGGTTGCACGCCGCCAGTCGCCTGAGCCAGCGTGGCGATGCGGGCCAGATGTTCGACCAACTCCATGCGCAGGTAGGCAAGCTCTAGGCTTGGCCCCCAGGTGAAGACACCGTGATTGGCGAGCAGCACGGCATCGACGCGAGCAGCACTGGCGCGAAGCACTTGCACGGCGGCAGCGCCTGGAGCGGCAAAGGCCAGCGTTGGAATGACAGGGCCCAAGGAGACGATGGCTTCGGCGATGAAAGGCCGCTCGATGATCGTAGAACCGCTGCATGCCAGCGCCGTGGCGTAAGGCGGATGCGCGTGCACGACCGCGGCGACGTCTTCTCGCTCGGCGTAGATCGCAAGGTGCATGGCCAGCTCACCGAAGGGGCGGGCACTGCCAGCCAGTTTTGCGCCCGTTGGGTCGACCTCGATGAGATTGCCCTCGCTGACGGCTGCCTTTGCCGTGGCCGTGGGGGTGGCGAGAAAGCGATCCGAAGCGACGCGCAGACTCAGGTTGCCGTCGTGATTGGCGACCCAGGCGCGCTCGGCGAGCTTGTGCGCGCAGCTGATCATCTCTTCGCGCTGTGGGCGCGATGCACGCAGCTGGGACATTAGTCGAGGTAGACCTTGTCGACGATGCCGACGATGAGGGAGCGAATGGGCGTCGAGGTCGCTGGCGCGCCCAAGATCTGCCGAACCCCGGTGCCTTCCGAGAGGACGAGCACGCGGTCACCTGGGCCCGCCTGCACGGTGTCGATGGCCAAGAGGCTAGGCTCGCTTTCCTCACCATTCTCGTCGATAGGCTGAACGATGAGGAGGGCACGCCCTTCAAAGCTAGGATGCTTGACGGCTGCCGTGACACTGCCCATGACCTTGCAGAGTCTCATTTGCTCGCCCTGCCTTTGCTCTTGCCATTCTTGCTGGCCGTCGCTCGTGCGGGACGTTGCGAAACCAGTTCGCGCTCGGGGTTGTGCAGTCCATCGACGATGCCGACGATGGCGGCGTCGACAGGGACGAAGTAGGGATCCAGTGCCAGAGCGGCCTCACGAGAGCCGACCAGGTACACCAGCTCTTGTGGACCGGCTTGCACGGCGTCGACGGCGACCTGTGAGGGGCCCACGGCTTCGAGAGCGTCGTTGAGCGGCTGCACCACGAGAAACTTTTGCCCTTCGAGGCCCGGTGCCTTGCGCTGGCATGCCACCGTGCCGATCACTCGTCCGAGATACACGGCAGCAGACTACCTCATGCCCAGGCCGCATGCCGATGGCGCCACCGGCCTTTTTGCCAGGCTATTTGCTGGCTCCGATGCCGAGACGAGCTCGGGTGGCCAGGTATCCGCGCTTGAGCGGCATCTGCAAGAGGTGGCGATTGTCGCCGCCTCCGGCCACGGCCGCCGAATGGCGCAGGGCGGTGTCAACGTCGCCGCAGATGAGGAGTCCCGCGCGGTCGGCGGCCCGCAAGCAGGCAAGCTTGTAGGGGGCGGCGGCCAACTTCGAGACCTTGGTCAACTGCCTCTCGAGCTCCGCGCGAGCACGGACGGGCAGGGTCTTGCGCAGCTCTTCGTCGCGCTGATACTGGCCGTCCTTGATCTCCTCTTGTTGGTCGTCGCCAAAGACGCGCCACAGCGATCCGACCAGGCGCTTGTAGTCGGTGCTGCTTTGCCCAACCGCCATGATGCGCGCCGGCCTTGCCATCTCGGCGGCCTGGGCCAGACGGAAGCGCAGCTCCAGATCCGAGACATCTTCACCCTGCGCAAAGCGCGGTCCGAAGACGATCACAGGTGGCGAGACGCACAGGACCTGCACGTCGGGCGCGTTCTCGGCCGTCGTGGTGTAGAGGATGGTGGCTGGCGCATCGAGTGCGCGGGCAATGCGTGTGAAGACGGCGGCGGCGCGCAGCTTGCCGGTTGCTGTCACGCGCTTGGCTCCCACGATGCCGGCTCGCTCGAAGGCCTCGTCGACGCTCGACCAGAGCAGGGCGGCACTCTCCCAGAGCGTCGAACA
>JAHEAK010000123.1:7162-10591 GCA_024642805.1 Kofleriaceae bacterium
CTTTGTAGGCCTCGTCTTCGGCCATGACCCTAGCGCTATGGCGAGCAAGGAAGGCGACATCCTTTTCGGAATGCTGATAGCCGAGAGCGGCCGCAAGCTCGAGGCCCGATCGGCCGCCATCCGCGAGCTCAGCCGCGACTTGCGAGTGTGCATAGGCGACCACGTCGTCGAGCGCGAGGGTATCGGCCGCCAGGACACGGTGGTATTCGAGTAGCTCCGCGGCGTGCTTGGAACTCTTGGCCCACAGCTCGATGAGGGTTCGGCGTGCGCGCATAGCGCCGGTTGCGTTTGGATCGCTCTCGATAGCCTTGACCAGGCAGGCCTCCGAGCCTTTTAGATCGCCACGACCTTTGCGAGCCGAGGCAAGGCGGTCCCACAGGAGTGAGAGCATGGCGCCATCGCCCACCTCACCGCTCTTCTCGACATGGTTGAGCAGTCGGCCAAGCAGGGCGGCCGTCGTCTCGTAGTCACCGTCTTGCATGGCAAGTTCGGATGCCATGTCGCAGGCCATGAGATCATAGGGGCGCGCGTGCACGGCTCGCTCGGCAGCTTGTCTGGCATCGGCCAGTAGCTCGGCCGCCATGAAGTGTTGGGCGGCTTCGGCGTGGCGATCGCAGCGCTCTTGCGGATCACTTGTGAAAGAGGCCAAAAGCTCACAGGTGCGACCGGAAGCGGCGCGGTCCTGAGATGCGAGCTGCCGGGCCAAGAGCTTGCTGAGCAGCGGGATGTGTCGAGAGTCGAGTGGCTCGGCGGCACGAACCGCGGCCTGATAGCAGGTCGTCGCGCGCGCGTCATCGCCAAGTTGCTGCATAGCCATGTCGCCAAGCGCTTCGAAGAGAGCCAGGCGCTCCGCAGGGTCCTCGGTCGCGACGGCTTGCTTGGTCAAGAGGTTGCTGGCCTCTTCCACATCACCTCGTTCCATGGCGATTTCGGCGAGTGCGTGCAGCGCGGGTGCAAAGTTGCCCTTGAGTTTGAGAGCGGCTTGATACAGGCCCTCGGCTTTCTCCGGGCGCATGGAGCGAATCTCGGCCAGCGCTGCGTGATACAGGCCAGCGGCGACCTCGGCGGGATGGCTTGCGGAATCGTCGCGGTTGGCAAGGGCGCTCAAGTGCAGCGCGGCTTCCCGCCATCGACGTGCCCGGTAGCGGTTTTCGCCAAGCGCCAGCTTGACCAGCAAGCTGCCGCGATGGAGACGATCGGCGTTGATCAGTGTTTGATAGGCATCATCGCTGCGCTCCATGCCTTCGTAGGCAAGCGCCAGCCGGCGAAGAATCTCTGAGCGTGTCGAGGCCTCGTGGGATTCCAGCGCTGGCAAGGTGCGGGTGAGGAAGGCTTCCAGGTCGTCCCAGCGCTGCGCCGAGGTCATGAGCTCGGCGAGTCCAAAAATGGCTGGGATGTGGTCTGCAACCTGTTCCAGCGCTTCGGTCAGACGACGCTCAGCCGCCGACTCGACACCAGCCTGGCGCGAGAGAGCCGCCAACTGCGTGAGAACCTCGGCCCGTTCCATGGGCTCGAGCGAGGCGGCCTGCAGGCGTGCACTGAGCAGTCGGATGGCCTCGTCGACATCGCCACCCTTTTCGACGAGGGCGGCCAGTGCCCAGGTCGCTTCGGCGTGAAAGGGGCGCAGCTTGAGAATGCTCTCGAAGGCGTCTCGCGCAGCCTGTCGATCGCCGCCGTCACGCAGGCTCTGACCTGCGTCGAGCAGCGCTTCGATCTTTGCGTCGATATCCGTGAGGGCGGCCGCTTCGCGCAGGCGCGCTTCACCATGCGCGCGCGGATCCTTATCGGCGCTCGTGAGACGTGCCAGGGCAGCAAGTGCCGTCGGGTGTGATGGAACCAGCTCGAGGGCTTCGTTGAGAACTGTGCTGGCGCCGATGGGGTCGCCGAGTTGCTCGCCGCGAATAGTTCCCAGGCGAATGAGCAGGGCGGCAATATCGCCCTCCGCAGCGCCTGCATCGCGCAAGTGCAGGATACGACCTTCGAGTACCGATGCCGCTTCCCGTTCGCGTTGCGCCCGTGTCAGAGCCAGCACGAGGTCGTCAGCGAGCACGGGATTCTCGGGATCGATGGTCCGTGCGTGGCGCAGGGCGGCCGCCGCCTCTTCGGGACGATCCAACCAGTCGAGCATGATGCGCGCGCGGCGGTGCAAGAGGCGAACACGCTCCTCTTGATCCCGAACGATGCTGGCGCGCTGGCGCAGGATTTCGTCGAGCTCCTCCCAGCGAGCATGCTGTTGGTACAGGCGATCGAGAGCGTGAAAGGCGTCATCGTCGTTGGGCCACTCGTTGAGCAGGCTCCCATAGGCAACGATCGCGCGATCGGGCAGCTCGAGCTCACCTTCGTAGATGCTCGCTACCTTGCGCAAGGCTTCACGCGCCACGTCCTGACCATCGGCCAGGTCGGAGAGGCGAGTGAGTGTATGAATCACTTTGCTCCACTTGCCGATGCTCTCGTAGGCGGTTGCCACATCTTGCAAGAGCACGATGTTCTCGGGCTCGATCTCCAAGAGGCGTTCGAGGGTGTCGATGGCGTCGTGCGGGCGAGAGAGTTGATGCGAGTACAGGCTGGCGAGCTCGCGCAAGAGGGCAGGGCGCTGCGAAACAGGAGCTGCCGTGCCAAGCCTTGGGTCGGTGCGTTCCTCGAGTTGCGCCGCAAGGTCGACCCAACGTTCTTCTTTTCGATAGAGATCCTCGATCTCGTGGCGAGCCTGTGCATCGTCGGGACGCATGCCAAGCACACGTCGATACAGACTCTCGGTTTCGCGAGGCCTGCCTTGGGTCGCTCGGATCTTGGCCACCTGCATGAGGAGCTCGGCGGCTCCGTCTGCCGAACTGGCGCCCTCCGCGGCACGATCGTAGAGATCGGCGAGACGGTCCCACTCACCGTGGGTGCTGGCCAGCTGAAACAATCGATCGCGGGTCTCGGTGTTGTTCGGAGCGGCACGCAAGGCCTTGGCGAGAACGTCGAAGGCGCGACTTACTTCCTTGGCACCAGTCTCCCAGACTTCGGCGGCTCGGTAGTGCCATCGCAAGCGCCCGGCATCGTCGACAGCGGGCATCTTCTGATAGACGGAGGCAAGCTCAGACCAGGGCGAAGAGTAGGCGCGCAGAGGTGAGCTGGGCAGACTGTGGCGCGACACCTGTTGCGCTCGGGAGACACCGGCACGTGCCATCGATTTGCGCGCGGGCGGCATGCCGGGCATAGGCTTGATCTGTGGGCGCGGGGGCGGAGGTGGAGGCGGGCCACCGGCCGTGCGCGCGCTCGCGGCCGGCGGTGGTGCCGGGCGCGAGGCCTTGTTGTTGCGACCGAGAGCCTCGATGAGGTCTTCGGTGCGCAGCTCCATCGTCGGCTCACTGGTGGCGCGACTCGGCATGTCGGCGACCATCTCGCTGATATCGATCTCCTGCGTGCTCTCCGCAGAGGGGCCGT
>JAHEAK010000124.1 GCA_024642805.1 Kofleriaceae bacterium
ACCACGGTCGTGGACGCCGGTGTCGAGCTGCGCGTCGAACAGGAGAACCCGGAGGCGGGTCTCTTCGGTTGCGCCTTCGACGTGGCCTTGCGTGGGGCTGGCCCAGATGAAGTACTGATCGTGCGCGTCAACCTGGGCGTCGACGGCATGGCCCTTTTCACCGAGACCGTTGAGCCCGCCTTCGCGGTCGCGAGTATCGGCTTTGACCCACAGCGCGAGTGTCTTGGCAGCAAGGCCGCCGCGGCCGTCGCCAAACAGCCCTATGACGCCGCCCTCGACCATCCCTGGGTCGCACGTCAGCGCTAGCGCGCTGCGTATGGCCCAGGGCGGGTGCCAGTGGATGTGCCAGTGGATGTGCCAGTGGATGTGCTAGTGGATGTGCTTGACCTTCGGGACGTAGGCGCCCTTCACATTGAGGGGCTCGAGTAGGTCGTAGATCGCAGGTGGAATCTTCAGCCCCGACACAGGGAATTCCATCGCGTTCTGGCCCTCGACGGGCACGGGGAAAAAGAGGATGGGCTCGCCGAGTCCGTTGTAACCAAGCTGCACCAGCGCGTCCGAATCCACCACCTGCTCATCGTTGGGGTGAAAGTGCTCGCGCACGCGATAGAAACCCTCGGGCTTGAGAGAGACCAGGCCGGCGATGAAGCTCTCGTTCTCGACCAGGTAGCCCTTCTCAGAAAAACTCCACCTGTTGTTCACGTTCTCACCAGGCAACACGATCATGGAGCCGCCTTGCTGGCTGTGATTATGAAAATACACCAGGCGCGGTGCTTCGATGAAGTCGTCGCCCGAGGGGATGGGTTTGGTGGCTCGATATAGCCCGCACTCTTTTGACATGCTCAAATCTCTCTTTCGTCAGTGGCTAGCCATGGCATAGCGCACTTCTGCAAGGCGCGCCCACCGCTTTGCGACGCATGCTTCATGGCCGCTCCTCTCGATCAACGATAGATCACGAATGAGTTTTCTTGTCGAGGGCGGCATCGGAGATTCTCTCGAAAGAATCAAAATCAATTTCTCTGCGCGCATGCCTCGCCTTCCAGTCACAATGCACACTGCCGACAGTCAGTGGCTGCCCTTTTCAAGGGAGCACAGCTCATGTTATGTCGCGTACTGTCAAGAGGAGACGGTCGAGGAGCCGGGACTGTGGTCTCGCGCCCAAAAGACAATCCGTCTCGGACCAGGAGAACAACGAACATGCGAAAACTACTCATTCCCTTCCTCATGCTCAGCCTTTTCGCCCTCGGCGCTTGCCCAGGCGGTGGCGTGCCAGGCGTACCTGATGCACCCAAAACCCCCAAAACGCCAACGGCACCTGGTGGTAAGCAAGAGGCCAGCGACGTCGATCCCAATACCTGTGGCAACTACGCGGCCAGCGATGCCGGCAAGAAGATCAAAGCATTCTTGCAAGCGACTCTTGCGCTGAACAAGTCGGTTCTCGAAGCCGAAGCCGAGATGAAAGTTAGCTGCGGCGCCATGGCCGCTGAGCTGGGTGTTTCAGAGGAAGGCGACACCGCCACCGTTTGTAACGCCGTCTCCGAGGCCATCAAAGAGCACCTGAGCGTGGGCCTCAAGGCCGGTGCCGCTCTTACCCTCAAGTACGAGCCAGCTGTCTGCACAGTCAACGCTTCGGCTGCCGCTTCGGCCGCCGCGTCTTGCGAAGGCAAGGCCAGCGCCGATGTCAGCGCAACCTGCCAAGGCACCTGTAACGGCACCTGCGATGGCACCTGCGCCGGCACCAATAAAGGTGGCAAGTGCAACGGTCAGTGCCAGGGCACCTGCCAAGGCGAGTGCAGTGGAGCTGCCGAGGTCGATGCCTCCGCCGAGTGCAAGACCAGCGCGGAAGTGAACGCCAGCGTCGAGGCCACCTGCACCGAGCCTAAGCTGGAAGTCACCTTCAAGGCCAAGATGGTCGCCGACGCCCCCAAAGTGGAGAAGGTCAAGAAAGCTCTCATGAAGGGCATGCCCAAACTGCTCAAGCTGCAAGCCTACGTCAAGGTCCCGCTCATGAGCGCCTTTGTCACCTGGAGCAAGTCGGCCAAGAGTCTGGCTGCCTCGGGCGCCAAGCTCTACGGCTCGATGGGCGATCAGGCTGCCTGTATCGGCGGTCAGCTCGCCGGTGCTCTGGCCATGGTCGGAGCCGTGAAGTCGTCTCTCGACGTCCAAGTCGAGGTCTCGGTTTCGGTCTCTGCCTCGGCTTCGGCTGAGGGTTCCGCTGGCAAGTAAGCCACACCGCTACCTCCATGAAGGCGCCGGCATTGCTGGCGCCTTCATGCGTTTCGGTGCAATGTGCGCGCGCTCGTAGCAAATCCTTGAACAAACCCTGCTTTGTGTGTACGAACCCCCTCCCAAAGGGCTTGTTATGAAGAATCTTACTGAGTTTTCCGGTCTTGTTCTCCGCCGCGCCGCTGAAGTGCGCGCCCAAAAGCTCGTCGAGCTGAAGGCGCAACTTGAGAGCGCACCCGCGCCTGTCGCGCCTGCCGCAGAAGCCGCCGCACAGGCTGACGCAGAGCTCAGCTCGGAAGCGGGGCAAGCGCCCGCCGAAGCGCAAGATGCGGCGCCCGCCGACGAGAGCGCTCAGAGTGAGGCCAGCGAAGAAGCCCTCGCCGAGGCAGCTCCAGAAGCTTCCGCCGATGCCGAGCAAGCTGCTGCCTCCGCCGACGGCGACGCACACGCTGCTCCTGAGGCTTCCGCCGATGCCGGTGACGGTGACGGGGCTGGCGATCGGGGCCCGCGCGTCGACGATGCCGCGCTCAGTGCCGCTGTTGCCGAAGCAATGGGCCTGAGCGAAGAGCGCGCGAAATACATCATGGGCGCCCTCAAGGCGGTTGGCCGCAAGAACCTGGCGCAGGTTCGCAACGTGCGCGTCTTCCAAGGCGAGACCGGCCCATCCGGCGCCTACAGCGTCGACGATCTGCACTTCGTGGTCGACAAGATCATCGTTCCTTCGGCGGCTCGCGGTCGCGATGAAGGAGGCCGAGGTCGTGACGGCAAGGGCGGCAAGGGCAAAGGCCGTGACTCTGGCGGTCGCAGCAGCGGCGGCGGCGGCGGCGGACCACGCCCAGGCGGTGGCGGTGGTGGCGGACCACGCCCAGGTGGACGCGCAACCGGAGGCTTCGATGGTGGCCTTCGCGACGAGCGCCCCGGCGATGTTCCCAACGGCGGCCTTGGCTGGTCGCTATCCCGTGCCCCTGGCGAGAACAAGCGCGGCGAAGGTCGCGGCAAACCTGCCGGCCGCAAAGGCCCACGTCGTGGCAAGCCTGGTGGCAATCGCCCCGATGGTGCACGCCCAGCAGGTGCACGCCCAGGTGGCGGACGCCCTGCTGGTGGCAACCCTGGTAGCGACAAGCCTGGCGAAGCCCCAAGGCGCAACAGCCGCCGTGGTGGCCGCGGTGGTCAAGGCAAGGCGCCTGAGGTCATCGTCAAGCCAACCCACACGAGTGCGCCGGCAGCTGCCCCCAAAGAGCAGCAGCCACAAAACGCCGCTCCGGCCGTCGAGACCAACGGCGCCGAGACGAAATAGCGCGCAACTGTGCGCAGCCCATGGGGTCCTACCCATGGGCGGCCTGCCGTCTTTGTTGAACTTTGCTCAGCTGGGTGTAGTAACATACAGACTCCCCTTTGTCGGAGTCCGGAGGATTCATGACGGTACGAAGCTCGATAGCCCCTCTCCTTGCCCTGTCCTTGGGCCTCTTCCTCTTTGCCCCTCAGGCTCGCGCTGACAAGCCCGACCCTATCGCCAAGGCCTTCAAGGGTCAGCTCATCATCTCCGAAGACGAGTTGCCTGCGCCTGACCCGAGCGATGCCAAGGGCACGATCAAGACCTACAAGCAGCTGGCGCTCAAGACCATCACCGGGTCAGTCGCCGACGGCGTGGCCACCTTCGACTTCCACTTCACCGCCTTCATGAAGGCCAAGCCAAAGACTTCCAGTCTCACACTTGAGTTCTACACGGACGACAAAGAGAAGCTCTTTGTTGCTGACAAGCGCCTCAATGGCGCCGATCCGAACGTGAGTATCTTGGCCTCGACGGTGAAGATTAGCGAGGACGAGAACCTAAACCGCAATCGCAAGTACACCGTCAACCTGGTGGCGACGCAGGGCAAAAAGTCGGTCATCCTGGCGACCACCAAGATCGCCACGAAGTAGTCGCTCAGCGCTCTCGAGCCGCGCTATCAAGCCATGACGCGGTGTGCGGCGGCGATGAGGTTTGCAGCCGTGAGCCCGTACTTTTCGTAGAGAAGCTCGGCGGGCGCCGAGGCACCAAAACGATCGACGCCGACCACCTCGCCGGCGTCGCCGACCCAGCGCTCCCAGCCGAGAGTCGCTCCTGCTTCGATAGCGACACGGGCGCGCACGCTTGGTGGCAGGACCTGGTCGCGATAGCTCTTGTCCTGGGCGGAGAAGGCCTCCCAGCAGGGCATCGATACCACGCGTACCGCCACGCCTTCAGCCGCCAGCGTCGCCCGAGCCTGCATGGCGATTTCCACTTCGGATCCGGTCGCACACAGAATGAGAGCCGGTGTGCCCTGGCAGTCGGCCAGCACGTAGGCGCCGCGCGACACATCTGCTTTGTCGGTACCTGGCTGCACTTCCAAGTCCTGGCGCGAGAGCACCAGCGCGGTCGGTCCTTCGGTGCGCTGCATAGCGTAGCGCCAGGCAGCGGCGGTCTCATTGGCGTCGGCGGGTCGCACCACCGCGAGGTTTGGCATCACTCGCAATGCCATCAAGTGCTCGACGGGTTGATGCGTCGGACCGTCCTCACCTAGGCCAATGGAGTCGTGGGTCCAGCAGTAGATGACGGGTTGGCCATTGAGGGCGGCAACCCGAACCGCTGGCCGCATGTAGTCGGAGAACACGAAGAAGGTGGCGGCGTAGGGACGCAGGCCGCCGTGATAGTCGATGCCGTTGCAGATGGCGCCCATGGCATGCTCGCGCACGCCGAAGTGGATGTTGCGACCGGCGCCGCTAACGCCATCGAAAGAGCCGCCATCGTTAATCAGGGTCTTGGTCGAGCAGCTGAGGTCGGCATCACCGCCGATGAGCCAGGGCACCGTGGCAGCGATGGCGTTTTGCACCTTGCCTGCCGCCGAACGGGTCGCGATCTTGTCGCCGGCCTTCCACACCGGCAGGGCCTTGTCCCAGCCGGGTGGCAGCTTGCCTGCCATGGCCAGTTGCCAAGAGGCGGCCAGCTCGGGATGCGCCTTCTCGTAGGCGGCGAAGGCCTGCTTCCAGGCGGCATTCTGCTTGCCGCCGGCCGCGCCTGGCTCGGCCATGTGCGCCTTGACCTCAGCGGGTACTTGCAGCGCACCCTCAAGGGTCCAACCAAGAGCCTTCTTGGTGAGGGCAATCTCGGCATCGCCAAGCGGCGAACCGTGCGAGCTCGACTTGCCTGCCTTGTTTGGCGATCCAAAGCCGATGGTGGTGTGCACGAAGATGAGCGTCGGCTTGCCAGTCTCCGCCTTGCCGGCGGCAATCGCAGCGTCCAGCGCCGCCAGATCGCTATCGCCATTCTCGACACGAATTACCTGCCAGCCGTAGCTGCGGTAGCGCGCGCACACGTCCTCTGTCATGGTCATCTCGGCGGGACCATCGAGAGTGATGTCGTTGGCGTCGTACAGGCAGATGAGCTTGCCGAGCTTGAGGTGACCGGCCAGCGAGGCAGCCTCGCACGCAACGCCCTCCATGACATCGCCATCGGAGATGATGCCGTAGGTGAAGTGATCGACGATGGTGTGCCCTGGGCGATTGTAGTAATTGGCGAGCGAGCGCTCGGCGATGGCCATACCGACGAGGTTGGCTGCGCCTTGCCCGAGCGGCCCGGTGGTCGCTTCGACGCCGGCGGTGTGAAAGGACTCGGGATGGCCTGGGCATTTGGAGCCCCACTGCCTGAAGCTGGCGATGTCATCGAGGCTCAGTGGGTAGCCGCTCAAGTGCAAGAGCGAGTACAGGAGCATGCTGCCGTGCCCCGGAGAGAGCACGAAGCGATCGCGATTGGGCCACTTGGGATCCTTGGGATCGTGACGCAGATGGTGCTGCCAGAGCGCGTAGGCCATCGGTGCAGCGCCAAGCGGCAGGCCGGGATGGCCCGAGTTGGCCTTTTGGATGGCGTCGATGGAAAGGGTGCGAATGGTGTTGATGCTCAACGCAGCCAGGCTCTCAGTGCTCATGTCGGCGACCCTACCTGACCATTGGGAGCCTTGCCTATCGCTGCGCTCGCCAAACATAGAATGCCAGCAGCAAACCGACCAGGGGCAGCGGCGCCATCATTCCCACCACCGCCTGCGCGTGCAAACCCGCGTCGACAAAGAAGCCGGCGAGCATGCTCGAGAAGGCTAGTGTCAGAGTCATCGAACCAAACTCCATGGCAAAAACCCGCCCGTGGTAGCGGGGGTCCACCGCCGCCTGCAGCAAGGTCCCGGCAAAGACCCAGACCAGGCCCTGCAGAAGCCCACTCATGAAGTAGCACATGCACGCCTGATAAAACTCGCTGGCACGACTGAGGAGCGCGTAGGTAATCGCCTGGCAGCCAAAGGCCACCGCCACGGCTGCGCGCATCTTGCCGGGCGCGTCGCCGAGCAAGACGCGGAACCAGAGGGTTCCGATGAGGGTGCCCATGCCTCGAATCGAATAGAGCAGCCCGAGCCACAGTGGCCCGCTCTTGTGTGCAAAGAGACCGCCTCCAAAGATAGGTATGAGCGCAAACACACCACCGGCCAGGGACTGGCAACTCTTGATCAAGGTTTGCGCCGCCACGGCCGGCCTCTCGAAGACGTAGCGCAAGGCATCGACAAAATCGGTTCGCTCGCGTCCACCTCCAGGCGGAGGCTGGGCTGGCAATTGGAAGAAGAAGCCAGCCGAGACTACAAAGGTCATGGCATCGATGATGAAACTCATGTTGATGCCGACCAGAGAGGTAACGCTGCCACCGAGCGCAGCCCCGATGGTCAAGGTCCCGGCCCAGGTCGCACCGCCGAGCGCATAGGCGGCGGGATACGACTCGGCTGCGACGATGCGTGGCAAGACAGCCTGTTTGCACGGCACGGCGATTCCCGCCAGGAGTGTGGTCGCGACCGTGCACAGATACAGGCCCGGCAGGCTGCCGCTTTGGTGCACAGCGACGAAGGCGAGCGCCAAGAGCGCGCGGCCGATGTCAGTTATCAACAAGAGGCGCCTGCGATCGACCCGATCCACGAGGGGCCCGGCCAGGGGCGCCACCAAGAACACAGGCATGGTCTTGCTGACCAGCACCATGGTCAGTGCCAGGGCGCTACTGGTTAGCGAGGCCACCGCAGAATACAGGGCAATGGTCGTGAACCAGTCGCCGAGAAAGGACACCAGCTGGCCAAAGAAGAAGAGCCGGTAAATTCGGTTGGACGACCAGAGGTCGCGATATCGGAGCACCTGGGCCTACGACTCGATGAGCGTCAACGACGGCTCGTCGTGGTTGTTCCGGACTTTCCAGCCGGCTTTTTGACCGGCCGGGAGGCAGGCTTCTTGCTGTTGCGCGTCGAGTTCTTGCGAAGAACAGCCTTTAAGGTCGTATTCTTCTTGGCATAGAGGTTATTAGAATAACTCTTATATCCTGGCATCGCCACTTGCACTTTGGCGGTCTCAAATGCTGGCACCTTCACACGAAGGGGCGTCTTGCCCACGGCTCGCGAGTTGAGAGTCACCGTCGCTTTGGCAGGCGAACTCTGAATTTGCAGGAATACATTGGGTCGCTCCAGTCGAGCCCGCAGCGGGGTTGGCTCTCCCGCCTTGACCTCGAGGGAGCGAGTAAGGGCCAGGTAGCGTGGATGCTCGATGTGGACCTCGTGCGTGCCGCAGGGCACGATCATCTCCAAGGCCGCCCTGCTCTTCACGGATGCGATACTCACCTCGGCATCCTTTGGCACGAGATCGAGAGTCACCGTGCAGTCGCCGGCGTTGGCATTGGCGTTGGAATCCGGGTTGGAATCTGGGTTGGAATCTGGGTTGGTGCCGAGCCCGAGCTCTGCCGGATCCACCTGCTGAGTGTCCCCGTCCTCACTGGCAAGCTGGGGGTCGCCCTCGTCGAGAACTGGCTCTTGGTCTGCTTCTTGAGGTGGCGCCACCAGAGCAGCGGGGTCGCCAGCATCGCCCTTCGTGGTCGCTGGCTCCTTGCTCGAGCCGAGTGAGCCGAGTGTTGGTTCATCCTGGGCGGCCGTCTTCTCAGATGCCTCTGCGGGCCCTTTGGCGCTTTTCTTGTCGCCGCCGGCCAGCATGCCAAAGCCAAGACCCGCGACCAGGCACAAACCAAGGAGGCCCAGGGCCTGATTGCGGCCGATGACGATCATCTTGCGACGAGGTATGACCTCCGGATCAATCGGCAGTCCCGCATAGGGCGACTCGTCTGCACGAAGCGCGTGCATGTCGGGCCTGTGGTCGGGAATCATGAAGCCCTGGACGGGACTCGCCGCGCCTTGTTCGATCGGCATGGCTCCCCAGGCAGGCGTCTCTTCCGGCGTCTCTTCTGGCGTGTTGTCGACGGGCGAGAGAGGGCCTGCGGGCGCCAGCGTGTCTGTGGGCGCCAACGCGTCTGCGGGTGCTAGAGCGTCGGCGGGCGCCAGGGCGTGTGCGGGCGAGAGACCGTCCGCGGATGCCGAGTCAGAGCTGGCAGCGGCATCGCCAGAAGCTATCGCCGCCGCCGCGCCCCGCTCGCCGAGCGATGCGCTGGCAGGTGCACCGGGGACCGAGGCCATCACGGGATTCGCTGGTAGCGAAGCCAGCGGCGCTACCACTGGGATCGAGGGCACCTTGGCCAGTGTCGCTACCGGCGCGATGGCTGGGATCGAGGGCACGGTGCCCAGAGCGGGAAGCGAAGGGCGCGCCGCGCTCGGGACCTTGGCGGGCGCTGGCGAGTCTTCCGATGGCTCGCTCTCACCGGAATGAGGCAGCTTGGGCGGCCGCGGAACGTACTTGAGCCGCTGGTCTTCGGCGACCTGTGCCGCTGCAAGGGCCTTGACCTGCGTGTTGTCCAGAGCATCAGGAGCCGAGTCGAAATCGGGCAGCGCATCAGGGCTCAACAGATCGACGAGCGCTTGGCTGGTCTCAGCAGCCGCCGGCGGTGTGCCAAGCTCGGCGACCAGGCCGGCAATATCGGTCTCCCCTGTTTCTTCGTAGAGCGTGCACTCCACGAAGGCCTCCAAGCTGGTGGCACTCAGCTCCCCGAAGGGATTGGCTGGCAAGATGATCCTGGAGCCCTGCGTGCGCTCAGGAGCACTCCCTTTGGTCGAGCTATCAGAACTCGTGGAGGCCGCGGCATCCCCAGGCGCATCCCCAGGCGCACTCCCAGGCGCACTCCCAGGCGCACTCCCAGGCGCACTCCCAGGCGCACTCCCAGGCGCACTCCCAGGCGCACTCCCTGCGGCATCCCTTGCGTCACTCCCTTGTGCATTCTCCGGGGCGGCGTCAGCGAGAGCCGCCGGTTCCGCCTCGACATTGGTAGGCGCTTCCGCGTCTTCGTCTTGCGCGCCCTCCGACTCGACCTTCTTGGCGGCCGCCAAGATGCTCAAGTCTGGGATTTGCACCACGGTCGGCAGCTCGAAATTCTGCGTGCTCGGAGGCTTTGCAATCGAGATGTTGGTGCCCGTGACGGCGTTGAGCTCGTCGAGCAGAATTCGGCCCATCGCATCGAGCTTGCTGAACTCGATGACCATTCCCGGCCGGCCATAGGCGTTGTCAGCATTCTCGTAGGACTCGGTGACTGTGCCTGAGCCACGCATGACTGGCTTGCCATCTTTCAAGGTGATGGCAAAGCGCGTCTCGAAACCAACCGCCCTCGGGCCTCGGGTCGCAATGAAGATGCTGTTGGGTCTGGCAAACTTTCGAAAGACCGCAGTGAATTCGTCCAGAGTTGAACAGCCCGAAGCGATTCGCAACCCCTTGCCCACCTTCGGCTTCGTCCCCATCGCCACGCGTGCATAGTAGCCCAGGATCCCGCTCACGAATAGCGGCGCCGGTGTACGCTGGAATGCCACCCTCGATGTGGCTCGGGGCGTGAGCTGGGTCGAGGCGACGATGCTCGTTGCCGCCCTTCTTGCTCCATTGCCGCCGAGCGGGCACAGTAGCCGCCTGATGCGCACGATCGCCCCTCTGCCCCTCGTCCTTGGGGCGCTGAGTTTTTTTGCCTGCGGCAAGAAGGATGAGCACCAGGCTCAGAAAAGTCCGCCGCCCCGGCTCGAGCCCAACGAGGTCATCGCGAGCGCGGCGCCCGCCACAGACCTTGTCAGCTATGAGTTGAGCTTCGCGGATGCCGCCCACCACTACGTTCATGTGCGTGCCAGCTATCCGACGCCCGCCAATGTCGAAATCGATCTGAGCATGCCCGTGTGGACACCTGGATCGTATTTGGTGCGCGAGTACGCCCGCAACGTCGAGGAGGTCAAGGCCAGCTCAAGCACTGGCGAAGCCCTGCCCTTCACCAAGACCAGCAAGAACCGCTGGCACCTGCGCACGGGCGCTCGTGCCGGCATCGTCGTCGAGTACAAGGTCTACTGTCGTGAAGTCTCGGTGCGCACCAACTTCGTCGACAGTGACTTCG
>JAHEAK010000125.1 GCA_024642805.1 Kofleriaceae bacterium
ATCGAAGGCACCGCCGAGCACGACTTCAACCAGCTGGCCGGTCTTGACCTTGCGGCCGGCCACTTTGACTCGGGTGCGATCGACGAAGACGCCGCCGATGTCGAGGAGCACGCGCGCCTTGCGTCGGCTTAGGTCGGGAACACAGGCGGCCAGGTACTGATCCAGGCGCATGCCCTCGTGCTCAGCACTAACTCGTACTCGAAATTTCTCGGCCGCTATCACGCCCCAGCCATATCACAAGTCGCCGAGGTAATTGTCGAGAACGAACTGAGAACGCTCGAGCAGCCAGGCGCGCAGGTAGGAAAGTTCTTCCTGCTCGCTGGTAAAGTCGTCTCGCGAGGACCAGCGATCGAAGCTGTAGTACTCGTCCTCCCAGCGCGACCAGTCGCGAGCGGCGCTTGGGCCGATTTCCGCTTCGTAGGCATCCATCATGGCACTGAGCGCTGCCGGCGAGAAGACCCCGCTCTCGAGCTCTTGGCGGTAGCGCGCGCGGATTTGCGGACCGATGCTCGGGTGGCTCATGAGTCGCTCGAAGAGTCGGTTGTTGCCGAAGAAGTCACTGTAGTCATCAGCGGGCGCGCGCGAGGTCTCCCACTCCTGGCCAAAGGAGCTGTTGAAGTCCCAGGGAATCACCCGCCAGGTGCGCACAGCGTCATGGTAGTGATAGCTGTTCTTGCCGGCGGTGTCGTACGCGAGGCTAAAGGTCGCCAAGAGCCACCAGCTGGCGTAGTCATCGACGTCGATGCGCTCTTCGATGCCGGCCTCGAAGCTGGCGTCGTCAGCATTGGCGACGAAGTCGACCAGTTCATCGAGGTCGTCGAATGCGCCGGGCTGTCCTTCCGCCGGTGTGCCTTCCGGCTTGGTGTAGCCCTGGTGCAAGTTTGACTTGCTGTTGCCATCCGTGTCGGTGCTGCGGAAGTTGGCGTCGTGACTCTCCGCTTTGTAGAGGTTGGCGTCCTCGCTCAGGCCGTGTCGCTTCATCAGATCGGCGTTGATGTGATCGGTGACGGTGTAGATGCCGCGGTACTCGCTGCCGCGATAGACCACGGCGTTGTAGGCCTCGACGGGCACGCTTGGCTCGAGCAAGGACCAGAGCTTGAAGGCCATGCGCTGACGTACATACGAGTTGTCGTCAAAGGTCGAGGTCAAGATCACGCGCGTGCGATTGGAAAAATTCGCGAACTCGCTCTCGCCAAAGCTGTGGAACTTGTCGAAGCGCAGCGCGTAGCTTCGCTTGGGATAGTCGAGAGAGGATTTGCCGCGCAGCTTGGCCTCGGCTGCAAACACCTCTCCGCCATAGGTGATGTTCATGGGCTCAAAGCTGCTGTCGCTGCTCGGCTCGCTGGCCAGGAAGAGCACCGGCAGGCCGAGCTCCATGGTGTAGAGCGTGGGATCAACGATCGGCAGGTTGTCGGGATTTTCGAAGGCGTCAGCGACACCGATCTGAAGCTCACTCTTGGCGCCCAGGCTGGGTGCGCGCATCGGCAGGTGATACACGGCGGCCTGATCGAGATTGGGCAACCAAGTTAGTGTCTGGGTTTCCTGCGCAAAGCTGACGCCCTCTGGCAGGTTCTCGATGCTCAAGTCGGTGAGGGCAAGGCCGCTGGCGCAGGTGATGACGACTTCGAGGGGCTGACCTTCGATCACCCAGGCTCGTTGCGGGCTCAGCTGGCAGGTGTCAGCTGGCTCACTGCCGGCGTCGCTGCTGGATGCGTCTTGCGAAGAGCAGGCGACGAGCGAGCCAGCCATTGTGGCCATGGTGCCCGTTAGGGCCAGTGCGAGCAGGCCTGCAAGCAGCGTCGGGCGTGGGTGTGCGAAGCGGTCCGAGTTCACGACCTATACTATGGCGCAAAGCGCGAGCCAGAGTAAGCTTGATGACGATGCAAGCCTGGTTAGGTCAATCGCTTCCCCTTCTTGTGGCCAGCGCGCTCTTGGCTGCATGCCCAAGTTCCTCGCCCAGGACCAGCACCGGGCCGAGTGCCAGCGGCGGGTCAACGCAGGGCTCGGGCGCCAAACCCGCCCTTGGACCCAAGGGAGAAATTGGCTTTTCCGAACCCGCCCCGCAAGCCTGCATGTTTCACGAGCAGGCTGGCGCGTACTTCCACTGTCTGGCCGGTAGCGATGGTCAGTGCTTTCACTATGGCAGCACATGCACGCCCGCTTCGACCTGCATGTTCGACGCGGCCAGCAAGAAGCATCGCCTGTGCGCCGAATCGCAAAACGGCACCTGCATGCAGTTTGACAAGAGCTGCGAGCCGGAAGGCAAGTGCGTGTTCAGCCAGGCCGACAACCGCTACCGGCAGTGCGCGAGTTTCAAGGATGGCAGCTGCCAGCGCTTCGAGGCCAGCTGTCAGCCGGCGCCCTGATGTCGCGCGTGCCTTAGCGAGCGATGAGCTCGAGGGTCGGCAGGGGCGTCTGAAAGTAGCGCTGCCAGAGCTTGGCGGCGGCGTCGCGCAGCTCGGGGCTGCTCACCTTGGCCAGTTGTTGATAGAGCGCCGCCACCGTCGCGCTATCGATACGGCGCCCGACCACCAGCGGCCCGTGCTCGATGCCAAGCTCTTCGGCGAGCCCTTCGAGGATGACAAGTGCCGCGTAGCTCTCGCTCATTCCCCACTTGCTCTCGCTCAGCAAGTAGCCGGTGAGTAGGGTGAGATTGAGTTTGGGAGTCAGTGGATCGCGCGCAAGCTCGCTGAGATAGGCGCTGGCTTCGGCGAGCGATCCCGAACGCAAGCCCCCTTGGCCCAGGTAGCCTTCTTTGAGCTCGCCAACGTACTCGGCAAGCTCGGCGGGCATGGGCAAGGTGTAGAGCGCGGCCAGATCCAGGCGATGCTGGGCTTCATGGCGCTCCACCGATTGCGCGAAGTGCTCGCGAACCATGGCGAAGGCCGTGTGCATGGCGGGGGTGGCAAGCTTGTCCTGGATCTCGTCGAGCTCGTCCATGGCCTTTTGCGTGACCAGGCCGTCCATCTGCATTCGATAGTCCCAGGTGATTTCCAGGGTGCGCGGCGCCTTGAGGCTCATGCCCCGCGACTCGAGCTTGTCGCTCCAGTCGGCGTAGATCTCGCTGCGCCGGGCCAGCAAGCCACCTAACGTGACCAAATCGCCGTCGCCGGCGCTGCCGAGCTCCTCACGGATGATGGATGTGGCGAGCTTGCGCGTGTCGTTGAACCAGGGCGTATAGCGCTCTTGTTTTTTCAGGTGAAAGGGGTCCATGGAAAAACTCTCAGACAGGGCTGGCAAGAGCTCGAGGAGGTGTTCGTCAATCTTGTTGTCGAGCACGACGGCGTCGCGCCGTTGCGGGGTCGTAAAGCCCAGCAGGTTGTAGGTCCAGTTGAGATTGTCCAATCTTCGAACCCGCAAGGTGCGCACGTCGTGACCGCTACTGCGGTACAAGACCACGCGCAAGACTTCGAAGCTAAAGAGCAAGACCGAGCGGCGACCCTTGTCGTAGGTCAAGAGATCGGTGTCGACGAAGAAACCCAGACCGGAGCTGGCCAGGGCATCGTTGAGCGAGAGGGTCTGCTTCATCATGTCGTCGGCGATGTCGTCGATGGCCCCGTCTGGCTCGCTTGCTGCGGCCAGGGCGCTATCGACGAGCAGGCTGAGACGCTCGACGACGGTTTCCGAAAGCTCGGCCTTGCGCGCGGCTCCCATCAAAGCGGCCCGGGCCTCCTGCATGTCAGCGGCGATCGTCGACGCGTTGCCGGTGCCTCGTCCCCAGGCGTCCAGGGCGATGACGAAATCGGGCAGTGCCGAGCCAAAGAACTCGCGCCCAGGACCTTGCCGTTGTGGCTGCCCACCCTGCAAGTACGCGCCCGTGACCGCTTCGAGAGCCTCGGGCGGATGCACGGGCTGAGCGGGTGCTTTCTCTTTGGCTTTCTCACCCCACAGGTGCACGCCGACGAGTGAGCCCGCCAAGCCGATAGCCAGCACGGCGATAAACACCAGGCTGCTGCTCTTGCTCTGCTTTGCCATGCGGGTCGATATCGCCTTGGGTGAGGCCGATGGGCTTGCCGCTCTGGCGGCCGTCTCGGTGCTGCCGAGTGTAGCGTGCCCTTGCCATGAGCTGTTCTCCTCACCCCCTTCAGGATGGGTCTGGCTCCCACCTTGCGGCACAGTAAAATACAATTACTACATATGCTTGCAGCGAACTTAATAATGATTTTCAATTTCGCTTGATCGGGCTCTGTGGGTCGTCTAGCCTGAATTTGGGATTGCTGCATGTTCGTATGTCTCTGCAGAGTTGTGACCGACCACCAGGTGCGCGACGCCATCCATCGCGGCGCGCGCAACATCGATGAAGTGGGCGAGTCCTGTGGCGCTGGCACCGGTTGCGGCGCCTGTCACGAGCAAATCCAGGAAATGATCGATGGCGAAGCGGCCACTTGCGCTCGCAGCTGTGCGCAGCGCCGGGTGGCGATTGCCGCAGTCGTCAATAGTCGGTAGATTCGCCGACCATGAAGGGCAACCCAAAAGTCATTGAGCTTCTCAATGAGATTCTCACCAATGAGCTGACGGCCATCAACCAGTACTTCGCACACGCCAAGATGTGTCAGCACTGGGGATTTGCCACGCTCGGCGCCAAGATCCGCGAGGAGTCCATCGACGAGATGCGACACGCCGACCAGATCATGGATCGCATTCTCTACCTCGAGGGCATGCCCAACCTGCAGCGTCTGGGCAAGCTCAACATCGGCGAGAACGTTCCCGAGCAGCTCAAGGCCGACCTGGCCCTCGAGGTCAAAGCCGTTGGCTTCCTCAATCAGTGCATCAGCGAGTGCGTGAGTGCTGGCGATGCGGGTTCGATGGAGCTGGTCAAAGGCATCTTGGTCAGCGAAGAGCAGCACATCGATTGGATCGAGGAGCAGCTCAGTCTCATCGAGTCCATTGGCCTGCAGAACTACCTGGCCAAGACTGTCATCAGCGCCCAGTAGGGCGGATGAGCGTACTAGCGCCGACGAGCTCGGCGCACTCTCTGGCCTGTCCGCGGATCCACCCTCCGTGGATCTGCTTGGGCTGCCGGCGAGCCTCGCGACCTAGCAGGCTGCTGAAAAAATGGCAGCGAGCGCCGGTGGTAGCAAGCGTTGCGTTGGGCTGTGGGGCCTGGACGTGGCATGGGCCGCAGTGGCCGTGCGCAAAGAGTCCTCGCCGATTGGGGACTGCGATCTTCGCTTGGTCTGTGCGTTTGCCATCGTGGTGGCCGTGCTACTGATGGCAACGGCATTGTCCACCGACAAATCAACCGTCTGCCAGCAGTTTGAGCACTTCTAGCGCGTGATTGCTGAATTGTTCAGCAGCCTGCTAGGGCTCGGGCTCCTGCACGGGCACTGCCTTGATCGACAGGGTCGTCTCTCCGGACTTTCGACTCACGCCCACGGTGACAGTGGCGCCCGCTTCGACCTCGGCGGTCAGGAGCTGCTCGAGTGCCTGGGCACCGACCTGCAAGTCGACGCCTTGCACATGAACGACGCGATCGCAGGACTTGGCGCCGGCCTCGGCGGCAGGGCCACCTTCTTTCAACTTGATGATCCACAGCTGCGGTTGATCGCCAAGCTCGCTAGAACCGACGTCCTGGTCGGCACACTCCGACGCGGCGTGGGTCGCGACCTGCGTGCGAAAGATTCCCAGGGTGCCGCGCTTGTCCTTGGCGACCCGATTGGGAACGACGCCCTGCAGGGTGCCGAGGTCCAGACTCTGGCCTGGCTCGAGTTTGAAGTCCTTGGTGGCGATCATGGAGAAGCCCTTTGCCTTGGGATCGAAGAGGTAGAGCTGGCCATCGCCAGCCCCGAGCTTGCCGACGCGAAACTTGCCCTCTTTGTCAGTGCGCGGTCCTCCGCCCGTCATCAGCTCGATGGCGTTCTCGGTCCACTCCGCGCCATCGTTGCCAATGGTGGCGACCGCGGCGATGCCAACCAAGGGCTCGCCGGTGGTCGCGTCGAGGAGCGTGCCTGTGATGCTGCCAAAGTTGGCCAGCTTGAGGTTGGCGACGGTATCGGCGCCGGTCTTGAGGGTGGCTTTTGCGCTCGCGCTGCCGAGCTCGGAGCTGACTTTGATGGCGTACTCGCCAGCCTCGAGCCGTGGCAAGCGGTAGACGCCGTCGTCGCGAACCACATGTACGCGTCGATCATTGGGCCCCTCCACCGACACAACATAGTCTTTGAGGGGAGCGCCGCCGTGCGTGACCTCACCGGTGAGTGCGGCTAGATTGTCGACGGCAATGCTGACCTGGGTGTCGACAGGCACATTGTCTTTCTTGCCCTTGGCACCGCCGCGCAAACCTTCGGCGCTCAGATCGTAGTTGCCTGCGCGCAGCTTGCTAACCGTAAAGAGACCGTTCTCGTCGGTGAGCACGGGCGGCTCGGGAGGTCCCCACTGTCGCCATCGCCGTTGTCGCTGACGAGATTTCTTGCCGTCGCCTTCGTCCTCGTCGCTCACTTCGATGTCATCGTCCTTGCCTCGAGAGAGCTGCGCGGTGACCCAGGCATCGGCGAGGGGCGCGCCATCAGGACCGGTGACCGAGCCAGTGATCTGGTGATCACGCGTCTCGACCACGAAGCGCAGATCATGCAAGTCCTGGCCCTTTTCGACCGTTACTGGTTTGGCTTCGAATTTCTCTTCGTCGCTGCCGCTGGCCCAGGCCAGCTGTGCGCCATCGCTGATGGTGACCTCGTACTTGCCGTCGGCCAGACCCTTGTGCACGAATCGGCCATCCATGCCGGTGAGGGTGCCGCCTCCTCCGCCCGGGCCGCGCATGTTGATGCTGGCTTGTTCGCCCGGATTCAAGGACTCGAAGTCGACGGTGGCGCCATCGACGGGATTGCCACGCTCATCGACGACGATGCCGCTCGCGGAGGCGCGCGGCTCGAGGTTGACGACGATGCCGTCGACATCTCCCGTGATCTCCAGGGGCAGCTTGCCCTCGGCACCACTATCGGCTTTGGCGACCACGGTGAAGGAGCCGACACCGACGCCCTTGAGGGTGAACTCGCCCTCGGCATTGGAACGCGCGCTGACCATAAAGGCGCTCACCGACTGCATGATGGTCGAAAAGCCCATTTCCTCCATCTTGACGGTCAGGGTGAGCTGGGCTTCTTGTGGCGGCTGGACTCGGCCCGTAATGGTGTTTCCTGGATCGACCGTCACGATCAGATCGCTGATGTCTTTGTCGACCACTGTTATCGACTCACCGAAGAAGTTGGGCTGACGCTCTTCCGCGGCGGCGCCGACGGTGTAATCACCAGGGTGCACGCCGTGGATTTCGAAGTAGCCGTCGCTGGCCGAGGGAGCCGAGGCAGCAAAGACGGCTCCCGGTGAGAAGTTATAGGCGCCGACCATCACATCGCTCTCGGCGATGGCATCGTCCTTCTTGTTGACCACGAAACCGGAGACCGTATACGCGGCATCGACATAGACCGTGACGTCACTGACGCTCTCGGCAATGCCGAGCTCGACGATGGTTGGCTCTCGGCTGGAGGCATTGCGGGCGACCGCGCGCAACTCGAAGGCACCGCTGCCGAGGCCGCGCAGGCTGAAGTGACCGTCAGCGTCAGACTCGGCGCCGCCCTCGAAGCTGATGCCAGAAACCGTGAAGCCTCCGGTCTCGCCCATGGAGTTGGAGGTGACCATGGCACCGGCGACGGGACTGTCATCCGAGCGGCGCAGCACCACGCCCTCGATGACCGAGCCAGGCGTCAAGATGAAGTCGACGACCCGATCCTGCCCGCTGATTGGAACATTGTCGTCCGCGTTGCGATAGTCGGCATGGAAGACGTCGACGCGATAGCTGCCATCGTCTAGGTAGAGTTCGTACTTGCCGTCTCCGTCGGTGGTCGTGCTGAAGGGGGCCCGAAACAGGCTGCCGATGCTAAATTCCGAGAAGTCGCGCGCGCGCACCGTGGCAAAGCCGACCGGACCGCCGCCGATGTCGCTTACGGTGCCGCTGAGGATGTGGCCACCGCGATGCAAACGAAACTCGATGTTGTCCCGATGAGCGCCGCCTTCGACCAGGATGCCGTCCTGGTAGCTGGGCTTGTACTGCCGACCGGTGGCCGAGAGGCTGTAGCGACCAGGTGGCAGGTCGGCAATTTCGAAGTGGCCCTTCGCGTCGGTAACAGCGACAAGCGGCGCGGCGCTTTGGCCGGCTTTGCCATACAGGCCGCCATCGATGCGTCGCAGGGTCAGGGAGACGGTCGCGCCGGCGATGCCAGCCTGCGTGTCGTCGTCGATGACGCGCCCCGAAACCTTGGCGGGAGCCGAATTGACAGTGCCCTTGTGCCTTGCCTCACGACGGGCGTCGAGGGCGGCAGAGCTGGCTTTGCCGCCTTCCTCTGTCGATGCCTTGTGTGAAGCTCGCGGCCAGAAGAAGAAGCCGAGGCCAAGAGCGAGGACGAGGAGGGTGGCTGCGGCAATGAGCTGGTTTTTGCGCATGCGGGAGCGCGGAGCATAGCGGTGCCCGCCCTGGCGCGCTGGCAAAAAAATACTAGTGCAGGGGGAATCCCGATTCAGTGCAGAAGGCCCGGATTTGCGCACGCTTGCGCGCTGGGAGTTTGCGCATGGCGGCCTGCACGTGGCCCAGATGCCCAAGCAGACACTTGGCCTTGGCCTGGATGATAAGGCTGCGATCGGTCTTGTGCAGACGGTACGCGCGTCGCGCGTCGCGAACCGCGTCCTCAGCCTTGCCGGCCTTGAGGGCGGCCTCGGCTTGCTCGAGGAGTTTCAGCGCTTCCTCGGGAATGGCGGTCTCGTCGTCCTCCTTGGTGACGCGACCTGAATCTCGATCGGGCACACGAACGCGCTTCTGTTGGTCGGCGGGGACCTTGCGTCCTTGATCCTTAGAACCAGCCTCGCTGTCGCGGGCCTCTTCAGCTTCGGTGGTGTCGGCGACCGAGCTCGTGTCGGCCACGGAGGTGTTGCTTGCCTCGGTGTCGCGCACAGGATTGCTCGCACTGGGGAGGCCACCCTCTTCGCTCGTGCCGGTGTTGAGCTTGGCCTGCAAGAGCGCCTCGACCTGGGCATTCTCTGGCTTGGCCGGATCGGCGCTGAGCTCTTGCTCCCCGCTCGCGACCTCGGCAACCTGGACATCGCCTCGCCCCACGCCTTCACCAGCGGCGCTTTCTCTGGCTTGGATCGTTGCCCCATCTTGGCTGGTGGTTTTCGCCTGGGTGACAAAGAGGGCCAGCGCCGCGACGCCGCAGACGAGCACCATGGTGACGACATAGGTGCGTGTCTTTCCGCCCGCGCCCTTGGTGGTGGCTTCGGGCTGCGAGCGCACATCGATGCTCTCGACATCGGCGCCGGTGACCTGAATGGAGGCTCGCAGCTTGTCGATCTTGCTCGAGTCGATGGTTTCCGCGATGCCACTGGCCACATCCGCAGGTGCCTGCACGGTGGCCATGGCCTGCGAGCGCGAATCAAAAGTAGCCGCTTGCCCCAGATCGATCTTGTTGGAGTCGAGCGTGGGCGCGCTTGCCAGGGCGGCCCCATTGCTGTTGCGAGTCTGCGGGCGGCTTGGCAGGGGCGTTCCCGTGAAGGCAAGCACGAAGCTGGCAAGGTCGGGAAAGCGATCCTCCTGGGCCTTGGAAAGTGCCTTGTGAATCGCGGCCGCTTTGCTTGGATCGAGACCGGGGAGGAGCTCGCCGAGTGGTTGCGGATCGACGTGCACGACCTTGTAGACCACCTCGGGAATGCTCTGGCCGCCAAAAGCTGGCTGGCCAGTCAAAAGCTCATAGAGCATGGCGGCAAGCGCGAAGAGATCCGTGCGCGCATCGACCTTGTCGTGATTGCCAATAGCCTGCTCGGGGGCCATGTACTGGGGCGTGCCCAGCAGCGTGGAGTCCTGGGTCTTGATGGTCTGCGAGCCGCGAATCTTCGAGATGCCGAAGTCGAGAACCTTGACGCTATCGGGACCTTCGCCGGTGGCCGAGGGCACGAGGAAGATGTTTTGCGGCTTGAGATCGCGGTGGATCACGCCTTGCTCGTGTGCGCACTGCAGCGCCGAGGCTATCTGTCGGGCGATGCGCTCACAGCTGGCGATATCCAGAGGGCCGCCTAGAAGTTTTCTGTCGAGAGCCTGACCCTCCAGAAGTTCGAGGATGAGATAGGGGCTGCCGTCCTCGAGGTGATTGAAGTCGTGGACTTCGACGATGTTGGGATGCCCCAATCGGCACGCGATTTCAGCTTCTCGCCGAAAGCGCGCCAAGGATTCCGCGTCGTCGGCAATGTTTGCGTGCAAGACCTTGATCGCAACGCGCTTGCCAGGAAGGCGAAGGTGGGTTGCCTCCCACACGCTGCCCATGCCGCCACGCCCAAGGATACCGGCAATTTGGTAGGTCCCAGCGACGACGGTGCCCACGTCGACACTGTGCTTTGCAACGGCTTTGCTCATCATTCAGGGTGGGGCGGGAAGAGAAGAGTATACTCTATGATGAACATGTTGAGTTGCAAGCGCCACTACGAGGTCGCCCTGGCCTCAGCGTTCTTGCTCGCGATCGCGATCGCGTTGTCAGCACCGCTGGCCTCGGCGCAGGAGCCAGGTAGCGTACATCTGG
>JAHEAK010000126.1 GCA_024642805.1 Kofleriaceae bacterium
CACGCGACACCGATGGAGACGGCACCCCCGATTTCCGCGACCGCGACTCCGACGGTGACGGCGTCAGCGACGGTAACGAAGACCGCGATGGCAATGGTCAAATCGGCGACTGCACCACGGCCTGCACGGACAGCAGCAGCTGCGACGCCGATCTTCACGAGAACTGCAGCATTGCCGAGGGCGGCAGCGAGGGTGTTTGCGTAAGCATTTCGTGCAGCCATGGCGAGACCAATCCCCTCAACGCCGACACCGATGGCGACGGCATTCGCGATGGTGACGAAGGCACCTTTATCTGCAACGAGGCCGATGAAGAGAACAGCTTTGGCATCAAGCCCATTCGCTACGTCGACAGTGCGAACAGCACCCTCTATCCGCTAGCCAACTGGAAGATCGCTCTGGAAATTGGTGCCCTCGACGGCGTTCCAGCCATCACCAATCCGCTAATGAAAGAGAGCGCCTACACCTTTGACATGACCGCGCAAGTGGCCGAGGTGGCAGGCTTTCTGGCGACCCGCCCGGCACTGCACATCAAGGCCACCGACGAAGCCCTTGTGGTCAACGTCGTGCTCGACGAGATCGAGGGCGTCTTGCAAACCACGCCTCGCGTGTCTGGCGCCAACACCACGTCGCTCGATGGCTTCGACACGGTCTTGTCTACCACGATTGAGGTTGACACCAATCTGCCAACCAACGTGACCTCGTTGCGCGCCAAGCTCTTGCCAAAGCTGCTCAACCGCCCCGCGACTGACGTCGGCATGCCTCCTTACCCATGGACCGGCGTCAACGACACCCACTTCATCGTCGTCTTCCAGACCGTGTATCGCGCCGAGGCCGCCCAGACCCTCTTCATGGGAGCCGTCGTGCGCAAGAGCGATTACGACGATCGTACCCGCGCAACCAGCCTCTTTGCCGATGACATGAGCAACGGCACGGGTCTCTCGGTTTCCGGCAACGGTGAGAAGATCGAGTGCGAGCAGTACTTCGCCGATCAGCCCGCTGCGGCCGACATCATCTGGATCGTCGACGAATCGGGCTCGACCAGCTCGGATCGCATGCGCATCGCCAACAACTCGGCCGCTTTCTTTCTGAAGGCAGTGGACGCCGGCCTCGACTTCCGCATGGGCGTGACCGACATGCGCTTCGGTGGACCGGGTGGTCAACCTGGAATCTTCGCGAGCCGAGATGGCATGGCCACCTCCGGTGATCGCTGGATTCTGCCCGACGAGCCTACCGCCTTCTCCGATGCCGTCGGCGATCCTTCTGGTATCGATCCGGCCGACGGTGGCAGCGAGTTCGGTCTCACCCAGGGTCGTGACGCCATGAATCGCCACCTGCCGCGCGACAGCAGCAATCCGGCCATGGTCCGAGAGGATGCCAAGCTCGTGGTCATTTACATCACCGATGAAAAGCCAGACGAAATCGAAAACGTCACCAACGGCGCCGGCATCCTAACCGGTGGCAACGTCGAACCGACGGCCGCACAGGAAGCGCAAATCATCTCCTTCCTGGCGACTTTCATCGCCGACTTCGAGAATGAGAACGCCATCGCGCACCTCATCTCCGAGCCCCTGCCCTTTGACTCCACCACCTGCTCGACCGGCGGCGCAGAGCACGCCTATGGCTACTACGAGCTGATTCAAGCCCTCGGCGGCCAGGCTGGCTCGATTTGCGCAGACGATCTTGGCCCGGTTCTCGACGCCATGATCGACTCGATCATCGGTGACGCCTCGCCCATCACCCTGAGCAAGGTGCCCATCTCCGCGTCCATCTCGGTGGCCCGCGATGGCGTGATCGTGTTCCGCTCGCGCAACATGGGCTGGGACTTCCGCTCAAGCTCCAACTCGGTCATCTTCTTCAACATGCCATTCGATCCTGCCAATCCATCGGATGTGGTCGTGTCGTATCGCCGTTGGGCTGATCAGGTACCGATCGAGTAGGGCGTGGTCGCTCAGGCGCACACGCTGTGGCGAGCACTTCGCTCGCACATGTGCAGGCGTGGCGAGTTGTACTGGTCACCCCTGCTCTACACCCTCGCTGTCGTCTTTCTGTACCGCGAAGTCCTGGCCGGCCAGCAGGGCTTCGGCTGGGACACCATCGAGAGCTACTGGCCCGATCTCGTCTATTTCAGTGACGAACTGAGCGCTGGCCACTGGCCGCACTGGAATCCCTTCGATCGAGGCGGCTACCCCTTCGCGGCCGATCCACAGCCGGGCATCTACTATCCCGTGCAGTGGTTGTGTGCCGGCCTCGGTGCCCTCTTCGACACCGGCTGGTGGCTCATCCAGTTCAAGATGCTCCTGCATCACGTCATCGCCGGCGTGTGCTTGCACGCCTTCTTGCGCCATCGTGGGCTGCCGCGCGTCGCCGCCTCGATTGGTGGCCTGGCACTGATCGCCAGCACGCCTTGGCTGATCCACAAGGCCTCGAACCTCCTGTGGCCCATAGCCTGGACGCCCCTTTTGTGGATCGCCACCGATCGATTGCTGCAGGCTCCAAGTGCTCGGCGCGCTGCTGTGCTGGCCCTTGCCATCAGCCTGGCAGGAAGCGCTGGTTCCCCACCGGGCTTTTTCTATGTGCTGCTCATGGCCGTGAGCTATGGGCTCTTTCGCGCCATCCAGACCCTTGTCCCTCGATGGCGCGCGGGCACACTGTGGCCCTACGCCGGTGAGCTCGGCGCTGCGCTCGTGGCCGCGGCCCTCCTCTCGCTGGCACTCCTCTGGGTGGCGGTCGCTCCGGCCCTCGAGCTGAGCCAGTACAGCCCGCGCGAGCACCGCGACCTTGCCTACGCCCTGTCGATGCCACTTGCCATGTGGCCCACGCTCAAAGCGCTGATCGTGCCCACGGCCGGCCAGGTCGATGCCTACGCTGGCATCCTGGTCATGCTACTCGCGGCGTGCGCACTGGCCCTTCGCCCCAAGCGCGATGGCGGCGCGCCCATCTTCTTCGCGCTTGCTGCCTGCTTTTTTCTCACCTTGAGTTTCGGCGATCAGCTGCCAGTCTTGCAGACCCTGGTTCGTCATGTGCCAGGATTTGGACTTTTTCGTATTTCTAGTCGCTACAAGTGCTTATTTGCGCCCATGCTGGCTGTCACCGCCGGGTATGGCGCGAGCACTTTACTCGAGGTCGCCGGCGCGCGCGCCAAGGATCGCAAGCTCTTGATGGGCGTCTCGCTCGTCGCGCTGGCCTTGGTTGGCTACCTCTTGTACGCCAACCCCCTCGACAAAGCTCTCCTCGAGCGTTTTCCTTCGGCGGCGACGCCACTCGTCCTGACCCTGCTTGCCATCGCCTTGATCTTGGCCGCCGGCCTGCGCAATCGGCGCGTGGCGGGCTACGCGCTTGCCCTCATGCCTATCCTGGTGCTGAGTGACACCCCGCGCTACTGGCATCACCAGGAGCTCTTCCTCGAGAAGAAAGTCGATCACCACGAAGACCTGGCCAAGATCAAAGACCTTGAGGGCGTGCGCGATTTGCAGTTCCGCATCTTCGACGAGTTCGTCTTGGGACAGCGCCCGGGCTCGCGCTTGCACATTCGCGACTTCCGCGGTTACCCCTCTGGCGATCCGCTCGACTTTCGCCGCTACCGTGACGTCCTGGCCAGGGCCAGTCGCGATCCACAGCTTCTCGAGGCCTACAACGTGCGCTACGTCCTGCACGGCAATCACCATCGCAGTCGTAGCGCAAGTCAACGCCTCAAATTCGCGCCCGCGGCGCGCAGTCCACAGCACTTCGTTCACCGCCACGACTTCTTGCACGAAGCATTGCACCCGGCTGCCTTGCTAGCCTGGTACGGATCAATAGAGGTCGTCCCTTCGGCGCAGGTCCTCGACGCCGTCTTGCAAAGTGAAGATGCCCAGGGTGGGCGCCAACGGGCCGTACTGGAAGAGCAGGACGACTTCGATGTTCTCGCCCTCGACAAGGAGCTTGCCGCGCAAGGGCCGCCGCTTGCCAGTGTCGCTGGCACCATCCTCTCCTTCGAGGCTGACCGCGTCGTTGGCGAGATCCACGCGCCGCGCGCCGGCGTCGTGGTGCTAAACGAAGTTGGCTATCCAGGATGGAGCGTGCGGGTCGATGGCACTACTCGGCCGACTCTCACCGCCAATTATCTGCTGCGCGCGGTGGCGGTCGAGGCCGGCGCCCACCGCATCGAGTGGAACTTCCAGCCTGTCGGCCATGGCGCACGCATCGCCATGTATCGCCTCGGCCTCCTGGCGCTCTTGTTGGCCCTCCTCGACACACGCGGCCTGCTCGCTGGCCTTCGCCGCCGTCTGCGCCGCTAGCGAGCGCGGTGTGTGTCACTGGCAAAGTGGCACCTCAGCCGCCTGTTTCACGGGCGCTCATGACTATTGCCGCCGCACTTCTTTCCCCGCCGGCCCCACCTCGATAGGCTTTTGCCTGGTGCTGGAAGACGAGTCAGCAGGCAGAGCGGCGCGCTGGCGACGACGCCTGGCGCCCTTGAAGATGCCGGCCATCTACCTGCTCTTGACGCTCACCGTCTTCTGGCGGCTGTGGACACCGATTTCCGATGCCCGTGGCAGCTGGAAGTACGATCCACCGCACGAGTACTGGGGAGACCTCATCTTCCAAGAGGACACACTCGGCAGCGGCCAACTTGCCTTGTGGAATCCCTACGATCGCGGAGGCTTTCCCGTCTACGGTGATCCTCAGCCGGGCATGTTCTATCCGCCCAACTGGCCCTTGCTTATCTGGGGCGCGCTCGGCGACGCCCTGCCTTTCGCCATCGCCAGCTTCAAGATCCTGATGCACTGGGTCTTTGGTGCCATCGGCATGCACCTCTTGTTGCGACGCATGGGTGGCAAGGAGCCCGCCTGCTACAGCGCGGGCATTCTGTTTTCCTTTACCTCGCCAAAGTTTCGCTACATGGGGTCGGCGCTCAACTGGTCGATTGCGTGGATTCCCTGGGTGCTTCTGGCGGTGCACTACTTTGCGGAGAAGCCTGACAAACGGCGCGCCATTATCATGGGCAGTGCCCTGGCCATGGTCCTGCTCTCTGGTGCTCCGGCCGTCGTGCTCTACGCGCTGGTGCTGGCCCTGCCCTACGGCCTCTACCTGATGTGGGGACGCATCGTCGACAACTGGCGGACCATCGCCATGAGCGCAGGCATAACCCTCTTATGGATCTTGCCGCTCATCGCTTCCAATCTGCAGCAGCTGCCCGAGTCGGTGCGCGAGACCCGCAACTACGAGTTCATCACCTTCAGCTCCTTTTCGCCCGGGCACCTGGTCACCTACCTGGTTCCCCGCCTTGGCAATGGCGAGAATCCCTACATCGGTGGCATGGCCTTCATTGGGATCGGGCTTGCGCTTGCCAGCAGAAAAGAGCGCAACCTCGGCTGGCTCTTCTTGGGCGTAGCCGGCTTCTCGATTGCCATTGCCTTCGGCAGCCATGCTGGCTTCTTGCCGGCCTTGGCATCGGCCGTGACGCCCTTCTCACTGTTTCGGCGCGCTCATCGCTATCTCTACATCACCTCCGTAGCCCTAACGATCGTCTCCAGCCTCGGCTTTGCCTATCTCTTGAATCTGGACGACAAGGAGCGACGAACAGAGCTGGCACGAAGTCTGAGTTGGATCGGCGGAGCCGTGAGCTTTGCGCTTGGTGTGGCGTACCTAGTTTCCATCGCCATGGCCGACCCGATTGGCGTGCCGCGCAACGAGGGCTTCGGCCTGGCGTTCCTGTCTGCCGCGGGCTTCACCATCGTCTTCCGCCAACTCTTGCTGGCGGGCCCACGCTTTCGAAACGCGCTGGCCTGGGTAATACCGCTCTTGGTCTTCTTCGATCTGTGGACGGCCAACTTTCAAGTCGCGGACGTCGGCATGGAAAAGCCGCCGATCACGGCCAATGACGGCAAGCTCGCAGAGCTTGAAGGCCTGGACCGCGAGTGGCGCATCTACGACGACGATTTCCTTAAGTACCGTCCTGGCACACGTCTGGGCATTCGAGACTTCAGCGGCTACGAGGGCGATCCGCTCTCGCTCTCACGCTACAACATGCTCTTGGAGGCAAGTAAGAAAACTCCCACCATGCTCGGCCACGCCAACGTGCGCTACCTCTTGGGTGGCCAAGGCAAGATCAAGGGCCAACCTTCGATGGGCACGCTGATAAAGCCCGGCATCTGGGAGTTGAAGAAGCGCGCCCCAGCGGTGTACTACACGCCGACACCGAGCCTTGCGACCACCAGCAAAGAAGCACTACAGGCTCTGCGCCGGATCCAACCTGGAGAGGGCGCGGTCGTCGAAGCCCAGCTCACGCCGGGCGACGCCACGCTGCCCATGAGCACGGGCACGCTGACACTGCTCGAGCCCAATCACCTGCGCGCCGAGATCGAGACCCCGGGACCGGGCCTCATCGTCATTGCCGAAGCCTATTACCCAGAGTGGCGCGCGACTCTCGATGGCAAGAGCGCTGCGATTCTGCCCGCCAATGTCATGTTTCGTGGCATCGCCGTCAGCAGCGCAGGCAAGCACGTCATCGACATGACCCTTGCGCCTCGACGTTTTTACGCCCTCCTGCCCGCCTTCCTAGCAGCCTTTGTACTTCTGCTCGTGGCGCTCTTGCGGCCCAAGAGAATGTGGCCCAAGAGAATGTGGCCCAAGAGAATGTGTTAGACCTGCCCTCATGGACCTGCGAGAGAGAGCCAAGGCCACGGGGGTACGACACCCCTGGGAGCGCACGCGATTTGCTTTCTTTCAGGATCTCTTGCGCGACAACCAGCAGCTCGGTGGCCAGCAGAAGATACTCGACGTCGGCTCCGGCGATGCCTGGTTCTCAGGTCAGCTCGCGCTTCACAACCCCTTGCCGCGCATCACCTGTTGGGACATGCACTACGATCAGGAGAGCGCCGATCTCTTGCAGATCGATCCTGCGGCGATCGAGCTGTGCAGCGAGCGACCGCAGGAGCGCTACGACCTCATCATGCTCCTCGACGTGCTCGAGCATGTGAAGGACGACGTCGCCTTCCTGCGCGAGACGGTCAAGAAGAACCTGCGCCCTGGCGGGCACATGTTGGTCTCGGTGCCAGCCTGGAAGCAGCTGCACAGCGAGCACGATCGCTGGCTGCAGCACTACCGACGCTACGTACCAAGCGAGTTTCGCCATGCCATGACCCAGGCCGGGCTGGAGTCGATCCAAAAGGGCGGTCTCTTTCACTCCCTGCTCGTGCCGCGCGCGCTGGGCGTGCTCAAGGAGCGAATCTTGCGCTCGGCACCCGCCAGCGAAGAGCCAACCCTCGAGTGGCAGGCCGGGCCACTTGTCGATCGGGCGGTCAGCACGGCGCTGCGTGCCGACAACTGGCTTTCGAAAACCGCCTCCAACATCGGCCTTCCCCTTCCTGGTCTCAGTCTGTGGGCCTTATGCCGAGCACGAGCCTAGTCATACCCTGCTACAACGAGGCCGAGCGCCTCGACCAGGGCGAGTTTGCGCGCTTGGCCAGCCAGCCGGGCATCTCCCTCATCTTCGTAGATGATGGCTCCAAGGATGAAACCAGAACGGTTCTTAGTTCCATGGTCGAGAAGCACCCTGGGAGCATGCAGCTCGTTGCCCTGGATCCCAATCGCGGCAAGGCGGAAGCGGTTCGGCAAGGCATGCTCCGGGCCCTCACAGGCAGCGCCGAGATCATCGGATTCATCGACGCCGACCTGGCCACGCCGGTCGATGAGGTCTTGCGTCTGTGTCAGCTCGCCAAGAGCGAGAATGTCGATGCCCTGATCGGCTCTCGCATCGCGTACCTTGGCGCGGAGATCGATCGCAGCCCGGGACGACACATTCTCGGGCGCGTCTTTGCAACCGCTGCCTCACTGGCGCTGCAAGCACCGGTCTACGACACCCAGTGCGGCGCCAAGCTCTTCCGCCGCTCGGCCTTGCTCGAGCGCGTGATGGCGGAACCCTTTCACTCGCGCTGGGCTTTCGACGTCGAGTTGCTCGGTCGTATCCTTGCCGAGCAAGGTCGCATCCTCGAGGTTCCCCTCAAACGCTGGATCGACGTGCCCGGCTCCAAGATCGGTCTCAAGAGCATGGTCAAGGCCGGCCTCGATCTGGTGCAGATCCGAGCGCTCTTGGCCAAGAAGCGCTAAGCAGAACGGGGCTTAGCGGCTCTTTGGCTCGGGCAGATTGGCGGCGGGCCCCCCGCCGCTCGCGTTGGTGCCGTCGAGGTAATAGACCGCGCTCGTCTGCTCGGACCAGGGCGTCAAGATCACCCGAGCATCCGTGGCAGGCGCCTCTCGGTAGTTGTCGGCGGTGAAGCCGACGACCTCGGCAAGTTGCACCAAGAGATCGTGACCTGGCTCGGGCTTGGCGTTTTTCTTGGGCTTGCGAGCGCCCTCACGGTGAATCTGTCTCGGCACCAGGGACCAGCTGTTGGCGATAGAGGCTCCATTGCGCTCCTTGCGGGTCTCGATGGTGAGCGCGGGGGCAAAGCTGCCATCGCCCTTGGCGAACCAAACGATCAGAACATCTCTGCTCCCGCCGTTTCCGTGCTGGGTAAGCTCGGTGAGGACGGCCTTGCGTCCCGCGCCATCGAAATCGACGAGCTGAGCGCTCTTGAGGTCCTTGGCGTCATCGATAGGCAGGCCCATGAAATTGAAGCTGGTACCAACAACGCCCATGATCTTGCCGCCGATGATGACTCGCTCGGGTCCAGCGCCAGGATCGACATCGGCGAGCTCGTCGAGCCTGACGTCGTTGTTGCGCAGGCCGGCGGCTCTCATGAAGGCCTTGTAGGTCTCGGCGGCGTCGGAGAAGTGCAGCTTGCCTTTCAGTCCGACGACCACCTTGCCACGTTTGTCACTGGGACCATCGGCATCGTGAAAGAGCACGCGACCACTCAAGTAAGGCACCGATGGTGACCAGCCCGCGAGCTTGCGCAGCGGCACGCTCAGCTTGACCGAGAAGCCCTTGGGTTGCAGTGAGTCCTCCAGGGTGATGCCCATCGCCGCGGGCTTGGCGGAACTAAGAATTTTTCTCTTAGCGGCGCTAGCGCCAGGCAAGAGATCGAGTTTAATAGCCTTGCCGCTGCCGACTTGCAGCTCGATGTCGATACGGTCCTCATCGGCAGCCTTGCCTGCCTTGGTCCGATAGACGCGCTCGTCGCGAACATCGAGGAGCAAGTAGAGCTTGTCCTTGTCGTACGCGCAGTGCAGGCGCAGCTCGGCATCGTCGGCGGCGACCTTGCGTGTGCCATAGCTGGTCGGCGAGAAGGACTCCCAGTCGTCGAGCATGCCGTCGACCGTGAACATGTCCTCCTCCACATGTTGACAGACGGTGCCCTTGGCGGAGGCGGATGGGGCCAGTCCAAGCAGAAGACCGAGACCCAAGAGTGCAGACAGGTAGAATCGATGCATCGTGTCTTTCCGTTGACGGTGCCAGGACGGAAAAATTGCAAGACGCAGCCGCCCCCCTCCGGGAATTGTACAAGGGCCCGCGTGTGGGCCACGAGGGCTCGTCCTCGATTCGCACACTTAGAGACAAAGCGTGTGGGCTCCGGCTCGAGGTCAGCGGCGGAAGTGGGTGGAATGCAAAGATATTTGCACTCTTTCATGCTATAGCCTCGGCCCCGCAAGGGCCCCAGATATCAAGGAAAAGCAATGCTCGATACCATCGCCAAAGGCTTCCGAAACGCAAAGCAAAAGCTAAGTGGAGTTGCAGAACTCACTGATGAGGTCATCGACGACGCCCTCGGCGACGTCAGGATGAGCCTCCTTGAAGCCGACGTCGAGTTCCAGGTCACCAAGCGCTTCCTGGCTCGCGTCAAAGAAGCGGCTCGCGGCGAGCGCGTCGTTCTCAAAGCCAAGTCCGAAGAATACGGAACCCGCAAGATCACGCCCGAGCAGGCCTTCGTCAAGATCTGCCAGGACGAGCTGACCGCCATGATGGGGCCGGTCGACACTGACTTCAAGTGGGCCAAGAAGGGCCCGACCGGCATCATGATGTGCGGTCTGCAAGGTTCGGGTAAGACGACCTCGACCGGCAAGATCGCCCGCTACCTCGAGCGCGAGCACGGCAAGAAGCCGCTCCTGGTTGCCGCCGACATCTACCGACCCGCCGCCGTCGATCAGCTCAAGACCCTGGGCAAGAAGCTCGACATGCCGGTCTTCAGCATGAAGGACGCTGATCCGGTCACCATCTGCAAGAACGCCGTCAAGCACGCCACCACCGAAGGTTGCGACGTCATCCTCTTCGACACCGCCGGCCGACTCGCCATCGATGAGAAGCTCATGCAAGAGCTCGAAGACATCGACAAGGCCTGTCACCCAGCGAACATCTTCCTGGTTATCGACTCGATGACCGGTCAAGACGCGGTGCGCACCGCCGATACTTTCAACAAGCGCCTCAACGTCGATGGTCTGGTGCTCACCAAGCTCGACGGCGACGCTCGCGGCGGTGCGGCTCTCTCCGTCAAAGAAGTCACCGGCAAGCCCATCAAGTTCCTCGGCATGGGCGAGAGCATGGACAAGCTCGAGGAGTTCCGTCCCGAAGGCCTGGCCTCGCGCATCCTGGGCATGGGCGACATCGTCGGCCTGGTCA
>JAHEAK010000750.1 GCA_024642805.1 Kofleriaceae bacterium
ACGTGCCGGCTATCGACTGCTCGCCAAGCTCAGCCTCGAGGGCGAGCTCGCCATCATGCCGACGCACACGCGCCTCTCCGACGACGAGCTCACCGTCATTGCGGGTCGCTTGCAGGGGCGATGGGACTTGGTGCCCGACGAACGCATGCGTCCCTTCGTCACCGCAGGCGTGGGCGTGCTGGCACTCTCGACCACCAACGCCGCCGTCCTCGAGGAGGACAGCGACTTGACGAGCCATCTGGGACTCGGCCTCGAATACGATCTCAATCCGACCTGGGCCGTCCGCGCGGACTTGCACGCCCTCTTTGCGCCGACCACCGACGGCCGCTACCTCACCACCGACATGGAGTTCTTCGTCGGCATCTCGCAGCAGTTTCCTCGACACAGCTTTATCGCTCCGGCTGACAGCGATGGCGACGGCGTCTTCGATCCACAAGACCGCTGCGTCGACGAGCCGGAGGATCAAGACGGCTACGACGACGAAGATGGCTGCCCCGACCCAGACAACGACGGCGACGGCGTTCCCGATGTGCGCGACGAGTGCCCGGCCGAAGCCGAAAGTCCCAACGGCATCGATGATGACGATGGTTGCCCGGAAGCCGATGGCGATGGCGACGGTATCGTCGGCAGCCGCGACCTGTGCCCGCAAGAGGCTGAGGACTTCGACGGAGTGGAGGACGAGGACGGCTGCCCAGATGCGGATCCTGCGCCGGTACCGCTCGACTAGGGCGTCAGCACGCCGCCCAAGATCGCGGCAGCGACACCGAGCGCCAGCACGATCCGGTAGTAGCCAAAGATGGCCATGCCGTGCTTCTGCAGGTAGGCCACCATCCACTTGACCGCCGCCACCGCCGAGAGCCAGGCTGCTAGCGAACCGACGATCATCGGCATCCAGCCGTACTCCTCGATCATGATCGGTCCGGCGTCCTTGGCCTTGTACACGGTGGCCGCGCACAGGGTCAGAACGCCGAGCAGAAAGGAGAACTCGAGAGCGGCGGCAAGCTCGAGACCGACCAAGACGCCGCCGACGATGGTGACCAGGCTGCGACTAGTACCTGGCCACATGGCCAGGCACTGAATCAAGCCGATGGCCAGTGCCATCTGCCAGGTCATATCAGATATTTTCTTAGCCGAACCGGCCGCGCGTTGTTTTCGCCGCCAACCGACCACGAGGATCGCCACGCCGCCCACGAACCAGGCCCCGACGATGGGCCACAAGCCAAAGAGCTTGTGCTCGATCCAGTCGTCGAAGAGAAAGCCGAAGAAAGCCGCAGGCAAGAAGGCGATCAGAATACACAGGCCTAAGCTGAAGCCGGCCTGGTCGCCGCCGCCGACGCCGACCTTGCCAAGCCATCCACTGAAGATTTGCCGAACGTTGCGACGATAGAGACCGAGCACCGCCAGGATCGCGCCAGCCTGAATACAGATGGCGTAGGCATTTGAGGCTGCGCTCTCCGGAATCCCCATCGCACGCTGCCCCAAGATGAGGTGCGCGGTTGAGCTCACCGGCAGGTACTCGGTCAGCCCCTCGATGAGCCCCAAGAGAGCCGCTTGCCATGCATCCATGCCGCATGTGTAGCGAGGAAGACGCGCAGCGGCAAGCTTCTAGCGCGACCAGGCCACGCGTCCCGCTGCCAGCGTTGCCTCGAGAGCAGCGAATCAATCGTAGCGCAGACCGTCGACCGGACTCATGGCGGCGGCCTTAGCGGCCGGGAACCAGGTCGCGAAGGCACTGATGAGCATCGTGCCGATGCCGACCATGACCACCTCGGAGACGTTCACCGAGACTGGCAGTTGATCGATGAGGTAGACCTTGGGATCGAGGCGGTAGTTGTAACGCGAGAGCAGCTCGCAAAGCGTGAGGCCAATGACCATGCCGCAAGTGGTTCCCACGCCGCCAATGCATAGACCAACGGTCATAAAGACGCGCACCACACCTCCCGAGGTTGAGCCCATGGATCGCAAGATGGCAATCTCGCGTGTCTTGTCGATGACCATCATGGTCAGGGCTGAAACCATGTTGAAGATGGCTACCGCGAAGATCAGGGTGAGCACGATGACCAGCGCGATCTTCTGCAGGGTCAGAGCCGTAAACAGGTTCTTGTTGAGTTCGTGCCAGTCCTGCACCGACCATGGAATGCCGCCCAACTTCTTGTCGATCTTGCGGGCAATCTCATCGGCTCTGGACACGTCCTTGACCTTGAGCTCCACGCCCATGACTTTGTCGCCCCAGTCTAGGAGCTTCTGGAAAGACTTGATGCTGATGTACATCAGGCGCTGGTCGTACTCGGCAAAGCCGCTGTAGAAGATGCCGGTGATCTCGAACTCGATGCTCTGCGTCGACTCGGCGAGCGACTCCCATTTGCTGGTATCGACGTTGCGAATCGGCGGCACGACGACAGTGACCCGCTCGCCGATCTTGGCCTTGAGTTTTTCGGCCAGCATCTGACCGAGCACGATAGGCGGCGGCTCATCGTCGCTCTTGGGCTCGCGCTTGAGCGACTCGACCGAACCTTCGATGATGTGCTTGTGCACATCGAGGACGGCGTTCATGCGCTCGGGATCGATACCTTTGATGGCAACTCCTGAGAGATAGCCCATGCCGCGCGTGACCTGCATCTCGACGAAGATGAAGGGCTGAACGGCGATGACATCCGGATCGGAAGCCCAGGCAATGTCTTCAATCTTCTTGTACTCGGAGAAGCCCTGGTTGTTCTTCATGATGATGACGTGCGCATTGACGCCAAGCACCTTGTCTTGAAATTGCTGCTGAAAGCCGGTGGTCACGGCCAGGACCAGGGTCATGGCCGCCACGCCGAGCATCACGCCCAGCACCGATA
>JAHEAK010000751.1 GCA_024642805.1 Kofleriaceae bacterium
GTGCAGCACCTGGCAGATTTGGGAGCCGGCGATGTCTTCGGCGAGATGTCGCTCCTGGCCAACAGTGGGGCCGTGGCCTCTGTGCAGGCGACGGGCAAGTGCTTGGTCCTCGAGTTGGCAGGCAAACCCTTCCGGGAAATCATCATGACGCACCCTCATGTGCTGGAGTTCGTGGGCAGCCTGGCCGCCGATCGCGAGGCCTCCCTCGCCAAGGTCGCTGGCGGGCAAGAGAGTTACGAAGAGCTTCATCTCGATCTCTTCTAGGTCCACGCCAGATGGCCTGTGCGACCTAGCGCTCTAGCAGAAGCCGCGACAAGGCTCGTGACAGGCGGCCAAGCGGTGGTAGAACGCAGACATGCTCTTGCCACGCTGGATACCCTTCGTTGTCGCCGCCTGGGTGATCGCCTTCGGCATCATGCGTTTGCGAATCGCGCTCCGTAAGGAGAAAGGCGAAGGTGAGCCTAACTTTCGCAAGCGCGGTTACTACGCGCGCTCGCGCGCGAGCCACGCCGTCTTTGGGGTCGCCTACCTGATCCTCGGTGGCCTGTGCATCGCGATGGGCTTCGGCTTTTCCTTCAAGTTCTTCGGCGGCTGCCTCGGCAAGAAGACCGTGGAGAGCGCGCCGCACTCCGAGCCAAACAGGGACCAGGGCGTCCCCGTGACCTTGCCCGGCCAGTAGCAGGCGGCCACGAAAGGCGGTGCATGGGACCTGCAGGCGGCCCCATGCAGGAGCCCACTACAGGAGTGGGCCTTGTGGCAGCGCTTTTCCGCGCAGCTCGCGGCGAGGATCATGAACGCTATCGACGGTGACAGGGCCATCCACGGGCTCGAGCTCCCAGCGGAAGTTGTCTAGCAAGACCGTCGAGTCGAGAATGTGATCACCCTCGTCGAAGATCATAAAGGTGAGGCGAATCTTCTCGCCCGGTACAACCGGCGCCGTGGTGGTAAGCCAGCCCGTGCCGCCGCCCGAGTCGGCGCCCGACTCGAAGCCGGTACCAATTAGGTCGTCCTCACCGGCGCACGCGGCGTCGAGAGTTGGCGAACAGACATCGAAGAAGCCGACGTTGATGGACACCCTGCTGCCCATGGAGTCGAAGCTGACGTTGCCGGTAAAGGCATTGGACTCGAGCATGGCAAGGAAGGTGTCATCGAAGGAGGTACAGACGAACTCTGGGAACTCAATCGACATGAAGTTGAAGTCAAAGGAGAAGGCCTGCGCGTTGGCTGGCACCTGAATCGACAGCGAAATCTCGCTGTAGTCGTTGACCTCCGGCTCATCGGCGCTGCCGCAACCTGCGACCGTTGTTTGCGGATCGGGGTGCGCGATGGTGTTGGTCGAGCCAAGGCTCGTCGAGTGCTGGTCGTAGTTGGGATCGCCAGGCACGTCGGCGAAGCCGGTCGAGAGGACAGCAAAGTCAGGCCCGACGAAGGGCACGTAGGTGCCGCCGAAGGTCGACATGATGGCTTGGCTGCGAGGATCGACGATGGCATTGCGAGTGGCCGAAACCACCTCGTGGCACAGGTCCATGGCGTTTGCGTAGGCCAGGGCATCGCTTGGAGGCGTGTCGGTCGGGCAAGGCTCGATGGCCTCGTCGACATTGCCGTCGCAGTCGTTGTCGATTTCCTCTGCTTCGCCGTCGGTGTTGAGCGCAACCTCGATGGCGTCGGGACCAATCAGAGCGCCACCGGCGTTCGGATCGTCGTTGCAGTCACCTTGGTCTTCGGAGTAGCCGTCTCCGTCGTCGTCATATTGATCGGTGTGATTGTCGGCGATGCCGTCACAATCGTTGTCGAAGCCGTCCACGGACTCGACCGCGCCTGGATTGCTGCCAGGGTCGTTGTCGCGACAGTCGCCGGCGCAAGTTGTCCAGTTGTCGTGGTCCTGGTCGAAGAGCTCGTCAGGCGTGCCATCACAGTTCTGATCGATGCCATCGCAAGGATCGGGCGCGCCGGGATAGACCGAGCGATTGTTGTCGTCGCAGTCACCCTGATTCGGAGTAAAGCCGTCGAGATCTTGATCGTCGTCGGGACCCGCGTCAGGAGTGGCGCCGTTGTCGCCGCCACAGGCGATGAGAGAGAGGGAGAGTGGTAGGACCAACAGGCCGCTTGCCAGCAGACTTTTAAGGGAAGCCATGGAAGTTAAACCTCGCTACGTGGAAGGGGAGCGGGCTCTTTTTACACAAATGCCCGTGGCTGACCAGTCAAAAACCGGCTGACTCGCTATCGAAGTCTTCCCGGTGCTGCGCTCCTGGCTCAGCTCCCAGGCCAAAACTCGCTCAGCCGGCCGCCAGAGCTATGTCGACCTCCTTCTCCAGACCCGCGGGCGGGATCCTGCTCGGGTTCTACCCCTGGGGGAGAGTTGACACGCTGCGCCGTGTGGCGTAACAGTCTCGCGCCGAGAGAGGTGCATGCCGTCTGCTAAGTACAAGAATTCCGCCGCTTTCTATGACGTCGATGGCACGTTGATCCAGATCAACATCGTACACACCTTCGCCTTCTACGCAGCCCGGCAGGCCTCCTGGAGCAAGTCGGTGCGCAGCACCGTTTCTACGGTGATGTCGATTCCGCTTTTCGCCGCCGCCGACAAGGTCTCGCGCAAGTGGTTCAACGAGCTTTTCTACCAGTACTACGAAGGCTTCTCGCAGGATCGCCTCGAGATTTTGGCGGAAGAGCTCTTCGATGAAGTCATCAAGCCGAAGATCTTCCCGCGCGCCAAGGACCTGGTCGACGAATCCAGACGCGCCGGCTGCCGCCAGGTGCTGATCTCCGGAGCGCTGGATTTCACGATGGCGCCACTCGCACGCTATTTAGAGGTCGACGATTGCATCGCCA
>JAHEAK010000127.1 GCA_024642805.1 Kofleriaceae bacterium
CGATGCAAGGCGCGACCCTCTCGCTGGGCCCTGCGGAGCCCAAGCCAAGGGAGCCTCGCAAGAGCTCCCAAGAAGAAGTGCTCTTGCTCAAGCGGCCGCGACGCGCCGGGGGCAGTGCCAGCCAAGGCGATGGCAATAGGCCCCCTCCTCCGCCCAAGCGCTTCACGATCCCACTCGGCGAGGGCGAGCCCTCTGTGCAGCCCGCGCAGGCTAGTCGCCGCGCCGACAGCGAAGACGGCTTGAAGCCAGGGGAAATGGTCGTCGGTGCGCCACCGGCAACACATCCGGAGCGGGGCGTGAAACGCGATCGCGGCTCCGACGATGTTACCGTCATTCGCCCGATTCCCCTGCCAACCGAGGCCCGACGTCCCGAGGATCGAATCACCGAAGAACTCGAGTTGGTGCCTCCAGAAGCCTATGGCGAGGATACGATACCGGTCACCGAGCGACCTAAGAGTAATTCGGGCGACCCCGAGTCGGGGCTGTGAACTCGCGCTTCGCTTGTCGGCCCACTGCTGGGGCCGCTGCTGGCCCTACCCTCGGTTCAGATCAGGCCGGTGCGCTTGGTGGCCGCGCCCTTGCCAAAGCGCAGCGCGCGCACGTCTTGCATCACAATCGCGTAGCTCTCGCCCTTTTGATTGGTAGCGAGCAGGAACTCGTCCATGAGCTTGACGGTCTGGACGGAAGAGATGATGAGCGTCTCGCTGCCGAGGGAGGCGTAGAGCGTCAGGGCGGTCTCAGCTCCAATCTCGAACTGCCCGTCCTTCTCCGAGCTCTTGCCTTGCGTGCTGAGGACCTGCGCTAGCGCTTTGGAATTCATGATGAGGGGATTCTATTCACGGAAAGCGATGAGGTCCAGGCGCGTTCCGGCGATGCTTGCCTGCCTTGCGATCATGGCCTGCGGTGGCCGCCAGGGACCGCCACCGAGCCCCTCGCTAGCGGCCGTACACGCGCAGCTCGAGCAGGCACAAGAGCAGGAGCGCAAGCGAGACTACACCCGGGCCCGCGAGCACTATCAGCAGGCCATCGCCCTCGCCAAGGAAGCTCCAGCGCTCGCCCTGGCCCATCGGGAATACGCCTCGGCTCTGATTTTTTGGGGCGAGTATCCGCTTGCAGGTGAGGAGCTCGAGCGTAGTCTTGCGGCGGATCCTGGGCAGATTCAAGTGTGGCACGACCTGGGCATCTTGCAGGCTCGTTCCAATCAGTACGCGCAGGCGCGCGCCTCCCTCACTCGTGCCCTGGCTCTCGATCCCAAGGAAGCGCGAACCCGTGTAGCCTTGGCGGCGCTGCTGGTGAAGACCGGAGCCTACGCCGAGGCAGAAACCCAGTATGAGGCACTGCTCAAGCTGGACATTCCAGAGCCCATTCGCCGTGCCACGCACAAGGCACTCGCGCTGATTCGCGCGGAAATGGCCAGGCCCAAAGGGCCCTAGCGAGCTATAACTGAGCCCATGTCGCACAAGCTGATTGCCAGCCTCTGCCTGGCGCTGGCCCTGTCCGCCGCTCAGCCCCGAGAGCTCTTTGCCTTTGATTGGTTGGGCAAGATCGATCTCGACGCGGAAGGACTCAAGTCAGAGGATCCGCAGCTACGACTAAAAGCCGTGCGCGACATGCAGCGCTACGAGATCGAGTGGACCCGGGACTACTTGCTCTCGGCCCTACGTGATGAAGACGTCAACGTGCGCGCCGCCGCAGGGCGCATTCTCGCCAAACATCGCATTCGCGAGGCGCTGCCCATCATCATCAAGTGGCTTTCCGAGCTCGACGTACAGAGCAAGCAAGTGGCCGCCGATATCCTTGGTGAGCTGGGGGATGATGCGGCCATTCCGGCCCTGGTGCGCTCGCTAGGCGACCCAGAGCCGACTGTGCGCGTCCACGCCGTCGAGGCCCTTGGCAAGATCGGAGGACCGGTGGTGGTGGTGCCACTGGTGACTCGACTCGAAGACGACAAGGGCGAGGTGCGCAAGGCGGCAGTTCTCGAGCTTCGCGAGCTTGGCGATGCCAGGGCGGTGATTCCGCTGGTCGGGCTCTTTGACGATTCGAGTGTCGAGGTGCGCACCAGCGCTATCGAAGCTGTTGGCGTCCTGCACGACGAGGCCGCTGTGCCCGCCCTCTTGCGAGAGTTTCGCGAGAACCGCGATCGCGCCGAGACCGTCAAGATTGCCGCCGTGACCTCGCTTGGCAACCTCGAAGCCGAGCGCGCTCTGCCCGGATTGCTGGCCGAATTCGATCCGAGCAATAGCACGCGCGCAAGCAGCGATCTGCGCGGCAAGGTCGCCTTTGCCATGGCTCAGATTGCCGCGGCCCACCCCGCAGCTCCCGAAAGTCAGCAAGCCCTCGTCAAACTGGTGGAGGCCCTCGATGAGGGCGCCATGCGCAATGCCGCCAGAGAGGCCTTGTTGCGCGCCGCCGGCAGCGCGGTGCCACCGCTCATCGAGTATCTCGAGGGCAAGATCGTGCGTGGCGATCCGCTGGCTGCCGTCGAGATTCTGCAAGAGCTTCGCGATCCGCGTGCCACGCCAGCTCTAATCGCCGAGCTCGAACGCGGGCGCATTCCCCAGGAGACCGTTCTTTTGGCACTGCGCGAGCTTGGCGACAAACGTGCGCTCCTGCCCATTCTGGGGCTGCTCGAGGACAAAGATCCTGCCGTTCGCCTGCGTGCCATGCGCACCCTCGATCCCCTGCTGCGACCCGAGAGCGAAGCCGCCGACCTTATCGCTGAGCGTCTCACTGATGAGGATCCGGAAATTCGACTGATGGCCGCCCGCTATCTCGGTAGGATGCGCGCCCGCTCTGCGGTGCCTGCGCTGTCGAAAATGGCCAAAGCAGCTGACGAGTCCAGCATGAGAGCCAGTGCCCTTGCGGCGCTTGGACGCATTGGCGACAAAGGCGGCACGCCCATCGCCATCGAGATTCTGGAGAGCGGACCCGCCGAGCTGCGCGCAGTTGCCGCTGACGTTCTCAGCGAGTTGCGCGATCGTGATGCGACGGGGCGACTCATGAAGCTTGCCCAGAACCCGCACCTACCCTTTCGTCACCTGGCCATCGAAGCGCTCGGCTCAACACTGCGCGACAGTAACCACGCCGGTGCCGTGCAACTCCTGCAGCGAGTTGCCATGGGCGGCAATCTGCGCGATGGCCTGGCGGCGATCGAAGCGCTCTCTGGCATGCGTGGACAAGGTCCGATCGAGGTCATGCTCAAGCTGGCAACATCCGCTGAGCCGGAGCGACGTCGCGCTGCCTTGATCGGGCTTGGTGCCACACGCGCTGCCTCCGCCCTGCCACTCTTGCTCGAGCTTCTCGGCTCGGGTACAGACATGGACGCCGCTGCGGCCGCCTGGTCACTCGCTGAGATCGGTGACCCATCGGCAAGCACGGCGCTCCTGAAAGCGGCCAGGCGCAAGGGCCAGGCGGCTCCCGTGAACGCGAGCGCCGCGCTGGCCGCGCTGGCGCAGGCCAAGGAGGGTGCCGAGCTCAAGAAGCTTCTGCATCACCGGCTGGCTCTGGTTCGCATCAACGCGATGATGGCCATTGCACGCCTGCGAGTGGCTGGTGGCGATGAAGCCATCACCAAGGTGATGGACAGCGATCAGAGCTACCTGGTGCGCATTGCCGCCCTGCGCGCTCTGAGCCTCCTCGGCAGCGGCGCCGAGGCTGTCGACAAGCTCTCACAACAAGATCCTCACGATCAGGTGCGCTCCGCCGCGCTTGCCATCAAGAGCACCGGCTTCCATCCCGGTGCTCGAGACAACTGGTCAGTGTTCCGTGTCGTTGATCCGCAGGCAGACGACAAGGCCGTCTCCCAGGAAGCTCGCTTCTTCGTCGGCGGCGACGGCTTGGCGACAGTCTCTTTCAGCGATGCCCGCGGCCGCATCGTCTATCAACACTTTCCCTCTGGCAGCTTTGTCGAGGGCGCGCTCAGCGATCTGGCTCGCTATTAGTCTGGGCTCGTGCTGCCCGCTGCGCGTTAGGCGGCAACGCGGGCGATGCCGTAGTCAGCACGCGCATACTCGGCGAGCATGGTCTCGAGCTGACGTCGCGCGCGGAAGAGACGTGACATGACGGTGCCAATGGGCACTCCGAGCTTGCTGGCGATGTCCTTGTAGCGATCCTCGCCAAGGTCCGCCATCTCTACGACCTGGCGGTATTCGTCGCCGAGGCTGGCAAGGGCCGCGCTCACTTCGTCGCTGAGAGCTTCCTGCACGAGCTTTTCATCGGGCCCTTCGGTGCGTTGCCGAACGTCGCCGTAGAGAGCGGTCGCGGTGTCGTCGCCGCTCTCGTAGGCAAAGCGCTGGTGGCGTTTGTTGCGCCGATAGCCGTTGATGAAACTGTTGGTCAAGATGCGAAAGAGCCAGGCCCGACAGTTGGTTCCGCTTTCGAAGCGCGACCAGGCGCCGTAGGCACGCATCATGGTGTCCTGCACCAGGTCTTCCGCGTCGCTGGCATTGCGGGTGTAGCGAAAGGCCATTGAGAAGAGTTCTGGGCGCAAGCTGAGAACCTCGCGACCGAAGTCAGCGCGGCTTGGCCCAGGGTTGCGAGACTCGCCGCCCTCGCCGCCGCCCTCGCCGCCGGGCTCTCCCGAAAGCTGAGAGACCTCGTCGTGGGCGCCTTTGGCCTTCGCCTGGGAGGTATTCGGTGCGCAGGGTTCCGGAGCGCAGGAATTCAGTGTGCGGGCTTTGCAGGTGCGGGCATTGGGTTTGGACATGTGAGCTGCTAAGAGCAGCATTGGTGCCAGCCCTAACTAGCTGGAACCGCCGCGATTTTTTCTCGGCGTGGGCAGGTGGACACGGCCGCGTCGACGCTCAGACGCAATCGTTTGCGCGCAACAGCCGACGGGCCCTCGGCAGAGCGTCGAGGAGATCGCTTGCGATGAGGCCCGGGCCGCCGAGAGATGCCAGGGCCAACGAGCCGGCCAAGCCATGCAGGTAGGCACCGCTTCGGGCGGCCGCTTCTGGGGCCAGGCCCTGGCCGAGCAGAGCCCCGATAAGGCCCGCGAGCACATCGCCGGTGCCTCCTGTGCTCAGCTCCGGGCCCCCGCTCGGATTGATGGCGACAAAGCGCTGCGCCTGCGCGCCATCACAGATACAGGTGCGTGCCCCCTTGAGGACGACGACCGCGCCACTGCGCGATGCGAGCTCGCGCACGGCACCGACGCGATCGCTCTGCACCTGGGCCACTGTGCAGTGAAGCAGGCGTGCCGCTTCACCGGGATGCGGGGTAAGCACTGCGGGCGCTCGGCGCGTGGCAAGCGACTCGAGCGCCCCGACCACATGATTGAGGGCATCGGCGTCGAGCACCATGGGGAGCTCGCACTCGGCAATGCACAGCTGCACCAAGCTGGCGCCCCAGGCATCCGTCGGCATGCCCGGCCCAATGACGAGCGAGGCCTTGCCCGCCAGTGCTTGCAGGAGGCTCTCGCGATCATGGACCGCCGCGCACATGATGGGATCCTCGGCTTGCTCGTCGATTGTGGGGGCCGCGAGGGTGACAAGCCCAGCCCCGGCACGCAGCGCGGCCAGGGCAGCTAGACGACCAGCGCCTCGCTTGCCCTCGCTGCCGGCGACGGCAAGCAGGTGCCCACGCTGGCCTTTGTGCGTGTCACTAGGAAAAGCTCTAAGGCTTGCCGCAACATCACTCTCTTCGAGCAGGCCAATGCTCGCTTGCTTCCGTGCGAGTTGCTCGGGGATGCCAATCTCGGCAACGGTCACGTGCCCGTTGTGAGCAAAGCCTGGCGCTCCCACGTTGCCAACCTTGGCGCATGCCATGGCGATGGTGAGCTGTGCCCTGACGGCCACGCCCAATACGGCGCCATCGTCGGCGCGCAGGCCACTTGGTATGTCGACGGCGATGACGGCGGCCTCGCTGCTGTTGATGCACTCGATGAGCTCGGCGTAAAAGCCCGTGACCTCGCGCGCCAGACCCGTTCCAAAGAGTGCGTCGACCAAGACCTGCTTGTCGAGCAGCTCAGCGCGCAGGGCGGTCAGTTCGGCACTACTTTCCAGCGAGCGCAGGGTACCGCCACAGGCCGTGAAGGCCTGCGCGTGCAGACGCGCGTCGCCGCTTAGTTTGTTCACAGGAGCGCATGCGTAGAGTTCGGCATCAACACCGCGTTCGCGCAACACCCTGGCGACAACGTAGCCGTCGCCGCCGTTATTGCCAGCCCCACAAATGATTCCGACCCGAGCGGGGCCGCCCGCTGGCAGCGCCTCGATGACGGCCATGGCAACCGCCCTGCCGGCGTTCTCCATGAGGACGGCGCCGGGAAGACCGATGTCCTCGATGGTCGCGGCATCGATCGCGCGCATCTCAGAGGCGGTGACGACGGGTTTCACGGATCACGCTCGGCAATGACAACGGCTGCTGCCATGCCGCCGGCGTGGGTAATCGTGATCGTGAAGCGATCGATGCCCAGATCCGCAGCGGCTCTTTGGGCGACGCCGTGCAGCTCGAGCTGGGGTCGCGCCTTGCCGCCTCCGCGCACCTCCATCTCTTTCCACGACAGACCCCTTGGCACTCCTAGCGCCTTGAGCGTGGCCTCTTTTACGGCAAAGCGAGCCGCCAGATGCTGAGCAGCCTGGGCCTTGCCAAGCGCGTAGTCTCGCTCGGCCTGGGTAAAAACTCGCTCCGTGAAGCGCGTGCCCCAGCGCTCCATCATCGACGCTATGCGCTCGATCTCGCACAGATCAATGCCCAGACCTACGATCATGCGCTATTGGCACCCCTTGACCATGGCGGCACCAATCTGCTCGGCGCGTGCCTTGATCATCGAGGTGTCGGGGCCCTCGATCATGATGCGCGCCTTGGCTTCGGTACCGGAGTAGCGGACCAGAACGCGCCCGTCTTTGCCGAGCTCCTTCTCGACATGGGCGACAAGCTTGCTGACTTCGGCAAGCTCGCTGAGCGGCTTCTTCTGCTTGACCTTGACGTTGATGAGCACCTGAGGCGTGCGAGTCATGACGGCCGCCAGCTCACTGAGCTTGCGACCTTCCCGCACCATGACTTCCAGGACCTGCAGAGCCGCGACAGTGCCGTCGCCCGTGGTCATGTGGTCGAGGAAAACCAGGTGGCCACTCTGCTCGCCTCCGAAGTTGTAGCCACCATTGCGCATCTCCGCGACGACGTAGCGATCGCCCACATCCGTGCGAACGATCTTGCCGCCTGCGCCACGAATCGCATGCTCGAGTCCCAGATTCGACATGACGGTTGCGACCAGGGTGTTGTGAGCGAGCTTGCCGGCAGCGATCATGCGTGTCGCGCACAGCGCCATGACGGCGTCGCCATCGACGATGTGGCCCTTCTCGTCGCAAAGGACCAGGCGATCGGCGTCGCCGTCAAGAGCGATGCCGAGGTCGGCTTCGTGTTCCAAGACCGCTGCGGCCATGGCGTCGGTGTAGAGCGCGCCGGCCTCATCGTTGATGTTCTTGCCATTCGGCTTGTTGTGGATGGCGATGACTTCGGCGCCAAGCTCTTCAAGGACGGAGGGGGCGGTGCGGTAGGCGGCGCCGTGGGCACAGTCGACGACGATGCGCAGGCCGTCCAATGTGAGCTCGTTCGGAAAGACCGACTTGCAGAACACGATGTATCGGCCGCCGACGTCTTCGATGCGATGCGCCCTGCCGATGTCGGCCGCCGGAGCCATCATCTTGCTCAAGCCGGGATTGTCCATCAGCTCTTCAATCTCACGCTCGACCTGGTCGTCGAGCTTGTAGCCATCACGCGCAAAGAGCTTGATGCCGTTGTCGGCGAAGGGATTGTGAGAAGCGCTGATGACGACTCCGGCATCTGCGCGCATTGACGAGGTGATGAAGGCGATGCCAGGTGTCGGCAAGGGACCCGTGAGCCAGACGTCGGCGCCCATGGAGACGATGCCAGCAGCCATCGCGCTCTCGAACATGTAGCCGGAGAGGCGCGTGTCCTTGCCGATGACGATGCGGGTGTGGCGATCGGACTGACGAAGGCGTGCGGCCACAGCCATGCCCAGTCGCGTGACGGTCGCGGCCGTCATCGGCTCAATATTGGAAACGCCGCGAATGCCGTCGGTGCCAAAATAAATGCGGGAATCACTCACATTGCTAGCGTATCGCAAGCTGCTCATGGGCGCAGTGGCTCGGGGGCCCGCTTGCAGCCCGACCAAGCTTGCGCTGCCAGGACGGAGCGATGAACTCGCGGCCGAGCACTATCGCCTGGCCACGTGCTGGAGCCACGAGGGGCGCGGAAAGCGGGGCTGTGACGCTAGGGCTGCGCGCCCTTGGCGGGAGCAGGACTCGGGGCGGGACTTGGGGCAGGACTTGGGGCCGGGGACTTCGGCCGCGGCATCAACTGCGCATGGGAAGGCTCGATCTTGTAGGCAATATCCGACAGCATTGGGTCGACGTGCAGCTCGACCTCGTGGGCCTGATCGCCGGCCAAGTCGCGCGCGCTCAACTCGACGTAGACTCGCACTTTCTCGGTGTCGATAGCCTCGAGGGCGTGCACGGGTCCGTACATGGTCACGGTCGCCGAGGCAGGCTCGACGACGAAGCGAGCGGACTCGTCGGGCAGCCCCTCGGGAGCAAGAATCGCCACCGTCTTGGCCTCCAGCTGTCTGGCCTCGAGCTCTTCGATGATCTGGATGTTCACGCTGACTTCTTCATTGCCGATGACTTCGAAGCCGTCCTCGATGATTGGCACCTCGCCCTTGAAGCTCTGGGTGCGCCCGGTCAGATTGATCTTCTTGGTAGTGACCGCGCTGAGCTCCGCCAGTGCCTTGCGACCTCCGCTGACTCGCACCTCGGTGGGGCCTGCCACCAGGCTGCCGAGCTTAAAGCCGCGCGCTGGCACGCCCAAGGTGTCCACCTGCACCGGCAACATCTTCTCGACCTTGTCATCGAACTCGAGATAGATGCTGGGCGGATTGACCGAAACTAGCTCGATGCCATCGGGCAGATCGAACATGGAGGGTTCGATGCGCAAGTCGCCACTGGAGAGCGGGACCAGATCGATGTGAATGTTCTCGAGTCGCTGCTTCTGTAGACGCTTGATGCGCCGCCGCGTGCCGCGTACCGAGAGCTGCACCTGATCAACGCGCTTGGAGGTGAGCACCCGATCGGGCATCTGCGAGTAGGTCACCCGCACCCATGGATAGTAGAGGTCGTTTTCGTCGCTCTGCACGAGCACGAAGACCGTGAGGGCCAGCACCAGGGCGACGAACTTGAGAGCAGCATTCTCGAGGAAGGCCCGTCGCAAGCCCTCGCGCACGGCCTGGGTAATGTCAGGGCGCGCAGGCGGCGGATTGGCCTTGGTCGCCGGCCGAAGCTCTGTGCTGCTCTTGCTGGATTCGGGCACGGCGCGCCTAGCTATCCTTTAGAGGGCGAGTGGTGGCAGCCCGCAAGCTCTCGGTGGTGGTAGCTCGCGGCGTGACCTCGGAGCGGGTGGCGGCCCGAAGACTCTCGGTCGTGCTCACCTGCCTTGGGGTCGCCTCGGAGCGCGTGGCGGCTCGCTTGCTCTCTTCTTTGCCCTTGACCTGCTGGGTCTTGGCGCGAGCCTCTGGATCCCCCGCCATGGCGGCGACGGCGCGCGATATGGCCGCGGCCGCCTGCGCCTCTTCGGCCACGTTGCTAGTGCTGCGGCGAGCTTCGTCGAAGAGACCGTGCAGTGCGGTGCGCAGCTCGTGCATCTCGAGGTCGCGGGCAATGCTGCCCTTGATACACAGGCTCACCTCGCCGCGCTCCTCGGAGACGACGACGGCGACGGCATCGGTTTCCTCGGTGATACCCAGGCCGGCACGGTGCCGAGTGCCGAAATCTGAGGCCATGTCGCTGCGCGAAAGTGGCAACACGGCGCCTGCGCGCTGCAGCCGTAGATCGCGAATGATGATGGCGCCGTCGTGCAGCTCGTTGTCGCGCGAGGGCACAAAGAGTGCGACGAGCAACTCTTTGGAGATGCGGCCGTCGATGACCGAGCCGTGATCCAAGAACTCCTCGAGACCGACTTCGCGCTCGAAGACCACGATGCCGCCCATACGCGCCTTGGCCAGGTGCTCGGCCGCGGCGACGACTTCATCCACGGCGTGGGTAATGGCGTGCGTGCGACCAAAGCGGCTCACGTTTTGACCGATGCGCATCAGCGCGCGACGAATGTCCTGCTGAAAGACGACGATGACGATGATGATGAAGTACTCGATAAAATTGTCGAGAAGCCAGGAGACCGTGGCCATCTCGAAGCGCTCTGCAGCGAAGAAGGCACCGCCGATGAGCACGATGCCGATGACCATCTGCGCTGCGCGCGTGCCCTTGATGGTCAAGAGGATCCGGTAGAGCACGTAGTACACGACCAGGATGTCGATGCACGAGACCAGGAGCTCGCGGGTGCTCAAGGCTTGCAGGTCGGCCCAGATCTCACTCATGCGGACACCTCTTGCACCCGGAAGACCCGCAGAGCCGAGACCGTCATCGCCACGTTGTGCACCCGAAGAATGTGCGCGCCCGCCTCGACGCTGGCCAGGGCT
>JAHEAK010000128.1 GCA_024642805.1 Kofleriaceae bacterium
TGGCGCACACGACTTTGCATCCCTTGCCCTCGCCGAGGAGCTGTCCTGCGGTATCAATACGCACAATCAGCTTCTGTGTTGGGGCTCCGACGCGCATGGCCGGTTGGAGACAGGTCGAGTCCTGCACAGCTCGCCCATCATTGTCGACGCCCCCTTTTGAACGCTAGCTGGATTCGCCCGCGCGCAAGAGCTCGGTGAGAGACTTGGCGTGTTTGACCAGAGCTGCGGGAAAGCCGGAGGAGGCTGGGCATTCCTCTAGGTTCAAGCCGTGTTCGATGCGACAGCCAATGATGACCTTGCTGCTTACCGGGCTGATGAGGACTTGCAGATTGTAGTGCTTACCACCATGCAACTGCCACTGCGTGCTGACCACGCCGCGCTCGATGTCTTCTTCGAGAAGCGGTAACTCGCGATCTCGCAATCCTTGTTGAGCACGTGCGAAAGTCGCTTCGCGAGAAGCGATGTCGATCTCGCTCGCCTGGTAACTCTGATAGGCCGCAGCCCCACAGCCAGCTCCGAAAAGTACCAACACCGCCACAAGCACACCCTTCATGCTCACATGGTAACTGCCTGCCTCGCTGTGGCCCTCTTTCGGGACCAAGCCTGGGCGGATCGTATGCGACTCACCCCCACAATGTGAGACCTGTAATCCCAGTGCCCACATTTTCGCGCAGTAATTACTGGCTAGTAGCGTATTCACCCATCGGTCCCTGCCTTGCAATTCCTTCGGCAGCGTGAATCCCCAGCCCCACCGAACTCATCCCCTCCCTGTCCTCCTCGCCCTCCTCGCCCTGGCCAGCGCTGGCTGTGCCACCGACGAAGGCGAGTACTTCGCGCCATCGGCCGAAGCTGCCGACGAAGTCGGTAGCGGCGTCGTTCCCACCGAGCCACGCATCGCGCCGGATGGTTTTCGCCCCGACGCACTGCCCCTCGAAGAAGGGCGAAACAATGTGCCCTCCGATTCCAGCGTCGTGCTCTTCCGCGTGGATGTGCCAGCGCACAGCCACGCCTCCTTTCAATTGAAGTACTCCGGTTCGCCAAGCGGCCTGGTGCTTGGCCTAGAGCGCTTCGACAAGGACGAGCCGCTCTTCCTTGGCGACACTGACTCGGGTCCGGGCATACGCGTGCTCGCCGCGCTGCCTTCCGCCGTCGATACCACCTATTGGGTCACTGTCGCTTCTGACGATGGCATCTCTGGCGCCACGCTCACCCTGAGTACAAAGGACTTCGAGGACGAAGCCCGCTGCACCTCCGATTGTCGCCGACTCTTGCAGCTACCAACACCCGACGACACCCGCCTCGAAGGCTATTACAGCGGCGAGACCAGCGTGATTCGTCAGCAGTTCGGGCGACGCGATCTCTTGATGGCGCTGCGCAACGCCGGTCGTCTGGTCAGCAGCGAGGGACTCGCGCCCTTTCAGGTCGAAGATATTTCCAACTGGAATGGCACCGCTCCTCCCGGCCACGCCTCGCATCGCAATGGTGAGGATGTCGACATCGAACTGTACGCCGACGACGGCATCAACGTGTGGCGCGATCATCAGTTCTTCTGCAAGAGCAGCAGTCAGCGCTGTCGAGCAGGTACCGTGCGCAACTTCGATGCTCGGGCGACGGCTATCATGCTGGGCGGCTTCTTCGAGTCCAGGCGGGTAACCATCGTCTTTCTTGATCAGCAGCTCATCAATGCCGTGCGCGCCGAAGTTTCCGACCTGGTCGCTTCGGGTGTTCTTTCCGAGTTCGCCGGTGACAAGCTCAAGAGCGGCACCCTCACTCACTTTGCCAACCACGAGAACCACGCGCACCTGCGCTTCCGCGACAGCTCTAGCGCGCTCGTGGGCGAGGATGAGCTCCTACTCGACGGCGAGGCCATGGAGAGCGAGGGCGTGTACGCGCCCTGAGTCGCGGGAGCTTGAACATAGTAGCGATGTCTAGCCTAAGCTCGCCGCACCTGGCCGAGCGCGATTGGCTGCTTAGGATCGCAGCTCGGCGCGTGGCAGCTCGCTAACCCGCACGGCCACAGCGATGGCCGTGAGCGAACCGAGTAAGAGCACGATGATGAGCCCCGTCAAGCCGTAGCTCGACAAGGGCTCGAGGTCTTGCACTAGGGGCGCATGCCCCTTGAGCGTGTCGAGCACGCGACCAGAGAGCCACCACATCGCACAGGGCAGGGCCAGCGCTACAAGCAACTGCGCTCGAAAGCCAAGTACGATGTCCATCCGCGATGCGCCCTGAAGCCGGGCGTGGCTTGTGCGCAGCATGCCCGCGATCCACATCGCTGCACCGAGGTGCGCGACGACAGAAAGCGCAGCCACAACGATGGCCCAGGTGCGAAATCCGTGAACCGTCTCGAGCGGGGAGAGGGCCGTGAGCGTATAGCCAAGCGCTGGCAGGTTGCTGAGAGCAACGAGCGTGAACATGCGAGGCGAGAGGCGAGACACGGAGCTGCGTGCGTCGTAGCACGTTCTCGATGCCTGCGCTGGCCACGAGCCTGGCGCTAGCCCCGTGGCATACAGGCCAACAGGCCTGTAGAGCAGCGTGGGCCGGTCTCTTTTCGGTGCGTTCAAATGCCGGTTGGCGCGCCCGCCAAGCCCTGTTATGAGGGGGGCATGAATCGAGCCCTCATCGCCAGCCTGCTTGTGAGCCTGTGGCTTGGCCTGGGCTCGCTCGCATTCGCGGAAACGCGCACGGCGGCCGTCATGCCGCTTGGCAAAGGCGCGGGACCCGCCGAGTTCGATGGGCTCGGTCGCGCGCTGGCCGACATGATGGTCACCGATCTGAGCGGAGCACAGCATCTGCAATTGGTCGAGCGCATGCAGCTTGGCCTGGTCCTCGATGAGCTGAAGCTGGGCAAGAGCGGCTTTTTGGACAAGAAGAGCGCCCAAAAGCTCGGTCGTGGCGTCTCGGCGCAGCTGGTCATCACCGGTTCGTTCACCATCATCAGCGATCGCTTTGTCATCGATTGCCGCGTCATCGTGGTCGAGTCGGGCAGTGTCCTGGCAAGCGCGCGTTCCGAGGGACCACTGGACGACTTCATCGCCATTGAAAAGGACGTGGTCGAAAAGTTGCTGAGCGCTCTGGATATCAAGCTTTCCGCTGGTGAGCGTCGCAAACTCCTGGTCGACGCGCCGACGGAAAACCTGCGCGCCCTTGCCAGCTATGGACGCGGGGTCGAGGCCAAAGAGGCCGGCTTGCAGGAAGCAGCACAGAAGGCCTTCGAGGATGCCTTGCGCAAGGATCCCGACTTTGCCAAGGCCAGCATGGCCTTGCGCGACCTGGCTGTCGATACCGAGAAAGCGCAACGCAAGGAGCAAAAGCGCGTGGTGGACGACAAAGAACGCGCCCTGGAGGCCGCCCTCAAAGCGCTCAGCGCGGAGACCACGCGCGCCAAGGGATTCAAAGACACGCGCGCCAGCATGCTCGATTTCACAATCCGCCAAGAGCTCCTCGCGCGCATGGGCAGACACTGCGAGCGTTACCAGGAACTCAAGCACTACCTTCTGCGACGCGAAGGAAACTTCGAGGGTTGGTTCATCGGCTTGCGCTCCACCTACCAGGCCAGCTGGGAGAAGGGCTCTGAGATGATGGATGCGCGCGCCAAGCAGCTCGGTCTGGTTGGGCCTAACACGCCCTACGGCACGCGTCCCGGAGAGCTGATGTTCGATGCCTCGCCCGATCTGACATCGGGAGCCGGCCTGCTCCTGAGCCACAATCTGAGCCCGGAAAAGTTCCGCTCGACGGTCATCGCCGCACTAACAGCCTGTCACCTAGGTAGCGTGCAGATGCGCGAGTTCGACGAGCTGGCCAAGCGAGCCAAGGGCTGGTCGTGGATCGACAGCTCCCTTTTCACTGTCTCCGGCGAGGGCCCCTCGACCCTGAGCCCGCGCGACAGCATCGATCTCTACTGGGCCTATCTGCGCGCCGAGAATCGCGGCGTCGACGGCAAAGTTAGGGCTCGCACTGACGCCGTCCTTGCTCGTCACCCCGAGGGCGATGCCTACCGTTACGCCGTGCTAGGACGCATCGAGGAAGTGGTTTCTGCCGGCGAGCGCTTTGAGCGCAATCAGGCCGCGCGCATGGGCCGCTCGGAGGCCGAGCTCATCGCGGCCGCTACCAGCGTCACCAAGCGCGATGCCAAGGGCCTGCGTCTGACTGCCGCGGTCTGTGACCAACTGCAGAAGGCCAGCGAGAGTGGCACCACGCGCGCCCATGAGTACCTACGCGATCCACAGAATGCCGACAGGGGCGAGCGTCGCGACAATGCGCTCAACAACCTTGCCCTGGAGCTCGCACCTCTGAGCTTGGCCCGCTGCTTTACGAGCGACAAGGGCTCGCCACGCAGCAACAAGGAGATCCTCGCACTGGTCGCCAAGGGACTCAAACGCCCGCATCCCGCCCAGCTCCGTGATGCTTCGTGCCTCGAGCAGAGCAAGACCGTGCGCAACTGGTTGGCAGATCCGAGCCCAAGCCCGGCCCTGCAATACTCAATGCTGCGCGCCTTGCAGTCGCTCCGCCATCAGCGCTGCCTGGTCCCCTGATTTTCTTCTCGGGACCGCACGATTGTGCGCAACCAGGTCGCTCGGCTTTCGATAAGGCCGGCACACACACACCTGGAGAGTCTTTATGTGGAATTTCAAGATCGGTCGCAGCGTGGGCCTGATGTTTCAGACCTTGCCCTTTATCGCGTTGCGAACAGCCGTCTACTTTGGTTGCTCGCTACTGCTCATCGCCGGCTGGATTGGCGGGCCCGCGCTTGGCGCCTTGCTCGCACCGGCATCGTTTTGGAGGGCCGGCGCCTGGATCGGCTTTGGCATTGGCGCCAGCGCTTCCTCGGTAGCCGTTTACTTCCTGCGCGAGTACTTCCTGTATCTGGTCAAGGCCGGTCACATTGCGGTGCTCGTTGAGCTCATGGAGGGGCGCTCGCTGCCCAAGGGCAAAGGCCAACTCGCCTATGCCAAAGACATCGTAAGCAATCGCTTCGTCGAGGCCAGCGCCTTCTTCGCACTCGATCAAATCATCACGGGCATCCTCGGTGTCGTCAACAAGGTGCTGGTTGGCCTGGGCTCATTCATTCCGGGCATGGATGGCGTCATGTCCATCGTGGGGAAAGTACTTAGGGTATCTCTCACCTTCGCCGACGAAGTGATCCTGGCCCTGAGTTTCCGCACGGCCTCGACTGACGTCTGGCGCACCAGCCGGGACGGCGTCGTGCTCTATGCCCAGAACTACAAGAACATCCTCAAGAACGCCTTCTTCTTGGCCATCCTCAACTACCTGCTGGTCATTGGCTTCTTCTTGCTGGCCTGGGGGCCCGCGGTCTGGATGGCGAACTTGATGCCTGGAGATGCCTCGGGAATCGTGGTCTTCATCGTGGCCCTGCTCTTGGTCTACAGCCTGAAGAAGGCCGTCATCGAACCCTTACTCATGACGGCACTGATGCAAGTGTACTTCCAGGCGATTGCCGGCCAGATGCCCAATCCGGCCTGGGTGGCGAAGCTCGAGGGTATCTCTCAGAAGTTTGCCGAGATGAAGTCGCACTTCGTCGGCGCGGAAGCATCAGGGCCGCAAGCCCTGTACTCGCAGACCTCCTCGCCACAAGCCTCGTACCAAGAGGCCTGGTACCCGCAAGCGCACCCGCAAGGCTCGTACCCGCAAGCGTACCCACAAGGCTCGTACCCGCAAGCGTACCCACAAGGCTCGTACCAAGAGCTACCGACTGCACATGAGCCGGTGGCTGTGCACGCACCTGCCCATCCCCAGCAGGGCCCAAACACAGCCGAATCACCGCCCCTCGCTCGCCGAACCATGGCGATGGGCCTGGTAAATCCTCGCTCCTAGCTCGCGCTTCCCGCAAGCCGGCGCTCTGCTCGTCAGGCGCCGGCTTTCTCTTGCCATGAGCGCAGATCCAGGAGCTACTCTTTGCCTGAATCATGTGCCTCATCCTCTTTGCCTATCGTCCTGATGCGCCGCAGACGCTGATTGTCGCGGCCAATCGCGATGAGTTCTACCAGCGACCGACAGCTCCCATGAGCCGCTGGCCGACGCCACCTGGCATTTTGGCAGGACGTGACTTGCAAGCTGGCGGCACCTGGCTTGGCGTGGGTAACGATGGCCGATTCGCCGCGCTCACCAATGTTCGAGGCCCTGGCGAAACCAGGGAGGGCGCTCCTTCGCGAGGACTCTTGGTTAGCGACTTTCTTAGCGGTGATCATGGTGCGCGCGAATATCTCGACGACTTGCGAGAGCGGGCGCACGAGTACAGCGGCTTCAATCTGCTCGTGCGTGATCCATCTGGTCTCTTCTATCTTTCCAATCGAGGTGCCTCCGAGCCTTTGCTCGTGCCGGCCGGCGTGCACGGTCTCAGCAATCACTTGCTCGATACGCCCTGGCCCAAGGTCGAGCGAGGCCGTCGATTGCTCCACGAGCTGCTGAGCGCCGGCGCCGAGCCCGAGCCGGATCAGCTCTTGGATCTGCTCAGCGATTGCGCGCTTCCAGGCGACGAGGAGCTTCCCGATACCGGCGTTGGCATCGAGCTAGAGAGGCGTCTGGCGCCCATGTTCATTCAGAGCCCGGCCTACGGAACGCGCTCGTCCACCGCACTGATTCTCGATAGCCAAGGCCATGGTCTTATCGCCGAACGCACCCACGCCACCCCAGGCAATCACGTCGGTGTGTTGCACTTTAGAGTGTGAATTCCCGCAACCTCTACCGCCAAGCGGTGTCAACATGCACATCGATGGCGACTCTACCCAGGACAGTCCGTAGCTCCGTCGGCAAGATGCTCGGTCTCCCAGCGGCCGGTATTCTCCCAGCGGCCGGTATGCCAGTTCGCGGTCTCGCCGTTCGCGGTATCCCAGTGGTGCTAGCACTCATGCTCGCAGGCGCGACCTCCGCATACGGGCAGTCAGACGCCGAGCGCATCGAGCGTGCCGAGCGGCGCTTGCAGGCACAAGAGATGGAACGTGAGGGGCACTACCTTGAGTGCGCCAAGGCATACGCGGATCTCGCCGAGCAGCCGCCCACCGATCCCTACGCCGACGAGCTCCTGTACAACGCGGGCGTTTGTTTCGAGCAAGCAAAAGAGATCGATCTGGCATTGGCCAGCCACGCGGCCCTCGAGGAGCGCTTTCCCAAATCCCGCCTCGTGCCCATGGCCTCGCTTCGCAGCGCGCATCTCTTGGTCTATGTGGCCCGCTATGAGCAAGCCGCAAAGGTCTACGAGCACTACGCAGCCACGTACCCAGGCGAACGGGATGCCATGCCTTCGCTGCTGGATGCGCTCTTCTACCGACGAATTCTTGGGCAAGCTGGCATGGCAGCGAAGGACCTGCAGCTCTTCGGCAAGTACTATGGGCGCAAGCACATAGCCGTGTACGGTCAGGCGATTTTAGCTTTGGCCGACCTCTACGAAGAAATCGGAGATTCGGTCGGCGCAGCTGGCTATTACCGCCGGTACCTCAAGGAGATTGGTTACCGCAGCGGTGCCGATGCCGTGCTTGTGGTGAGTGCCAAGCTCGGCGCGCTGCGCTGGGAGCAGAGCTGTTCCCTGGCGAACGCGGATGGAAGCTGTGTTCGAAAGCAGGTGTCGGTCAAGGCGAGTTCGAGCTCGTCGGCGCTGCCGCTGCGTTGCCCTCACGCTGTCGACGTGCCGAAGGTTGTCCCTCGTCAGGCGGCCGCCGCTAGCGAAGGGCGTAAGTACCTGGCACAGGCGGTGACCCTTGCCGAGCAGGGCGCGATCGACGCCGCCAGCGACGAGGGGCGCCAGATCGAGGCGCGCTACTGGTTGGCGTCGGCCCGCTACCATCTGGCCCAGCGTGACTTCGAGAGCTTTTTGGCCATGCGCATGCCCGCGAACTTGGATTTCCCCTCCGATGACAGGACCAAGCGAGGACGGTCGGAAAAGGTCTTCAAAGCCTGGCTACAGAGCACTCACGAGGCTATGAGCAAACTCGAGATCGCGTATCGTGAGCTGCGCGAAGCCAAGGGCGGGGCGCCGTGGATGCTGGCTTCCGCGTTGCGCGTCGGCCAAGTCCAAGAGCACATGGCTGCCATGCTCGGAAATGCCGACATCCCAAAGAGTCTGCGCAGCGGGCCAGAGGCAAGTACCGACACCGTTGCCGCCTTCTGTGATGCCATGGAAGTGCAACGCGCAGCCATCGAAGAGCAGGCCATTGCGGCGTATCGCGCGTGTGTCGACAAGGCAGACACGCTCGACTGGTTCGACCCAGGGTTCGACCCAGGGTTCGACCCAGGGTTCGACCCAGGGTTCGATCCAGGGTTCGATCCAGGGGCGAGCAGCTGCGCGCGGCAGCTGTCGCGCCTCCGCCCGGACTCGTTTCCGCCCGCTGTCGAGATTCTCGGGCAGCGGGCGGCATCGGGCGAGGTCTTGAGCACAGCCCCGGTCATTCCGCACGCAGCCAGCACGCCCCACACACCTTAGTCGGCGGTAGCGAAGCGCGGTCCCGTGGCGAATTGGGAGGCGAGCTTGCGCTTGCTCTGCAGTCGCGCGGTGGCGATGCCAAGGCTCTTCTTGGTGTTGGCGCTGAGCAAGGCGTGGACACTGAGAAGGACTTCTTGCACTCGTGCGCTTTCGTCCTCGACGCTGACAGGCGCGACCGCAAAGACAGGCTCGGGTACGTCGGTGGCCAGAATGGGCTCGTCGAAACCGCTGACCGGCATGTAGGGCTCCTGGATGAGAGCGATCTCTTCTTGCGTGAAGCCGCTGGTGAGCATCCAGTCCATCAGCGGACCTTTCTTCACCTTGGCAAGCACGGTGTAGTTGTTGGCAGCGGCCGTGCGTTGGACGAGCGCACCGAAGCCGTCGAGGTTGATGAGGTTGGCGGCCGCGCAGATGTGTCCTTCGGTATCGACGAAGACGTTGAGCGGACCATCGTTGAAGGTGTTCTTGGGAAAGACGCCGGCATTGGCGTAGTCGAGAAGGCGAGCCATGTTGAGCGCGCGCCTCTCGGCGAGTCTGCTGCGAATCTCTTGGCTGTCTACGCTGCTTCGTTGCGCCTTCTGGGCGATGATGGTCGACGGCCCAGGCTTGCGTGCGTGTGGGGCTGCTTGCGCTGTGCTGTACGTGCTGGCGATACAAAGGAAGGCGAGGGCAAGGGATTTGGACATGAGCAGTCTCCGGCTTGGGTTCCCTTGTGCTCACGCATCAGCAGCCCTCCAGGGTCTAGAAATTGCGCTACAAAATGCGCACGAGCCCCATCGCCCAGACAGCGCGCCGCTGGCGCAACCCTATGTAGGCAGAGAGGCGAGCACCGGCGCCGCTCACAGATAGAGGTTGCAGCGCACGGTCTCCGGGCCGTTCTCGACGATGGTGAGTTCACAGAGCTGCGCGTACTCTTCTGCCTCGATGTAGTCGGGATTGAACCATTGGCAGGCGAATTGACCATCCGAACAGCCAGTGTCGCTGCAAACGAAGGCTGGCATGATAGCCATGATGCTTTCGGCGGCCTCGGCACTGTCCACGCAGAGCTGAATGTCATCGCAGTAGTCGCCGGTGGCGAGTGGTCGATTGCCAGCCAGGAAGAGCAGACTCTCCGCATGGCACTGGTCCGGAGACGCATCGATGCTGATGTCGGCGTCGGGGTTGGAAGCGGTCTGGGCATCCGGGCTCGCGCTAGCGCCATCCTCGTCGATGCCAGCATCGGCCAGCTCCTGCTCGCTAGACAGCTTGCAGGCGACCAGACTCGTGGCCGCCATCATTAGCATCACTACAATCACTACAAAGGTGGCTCTCATGTACGTATGGGTGGCAGCGCGACGCCTGCATTATTAAGAAATGAGAAAGAATTCACCCATCCCAGATCTGCCTCGCTTGCCAGCCGAGCGCAGCAGCGGAGCAGCCTGGGCCCGCGCCAAGCAGGCAAGTCATCGGAATCTCTAGCCTAAGTGGGCGCCACCCCCGAGCCCGATTCCCGCTTGCTGGCCCGCGGCCACCAAATCCAGGCCGAGTTGAGTGCCAGAAACACATGACCAACTCCATAGCAGAGGCCCGGGTCGGCAAGCCTGAGGAGCACCAGCGCATAGACCACCGAGTAGACCACCAGCGCGGGCCACAGGCGCAGCTCCAGCGTCGCCATCGAGACCGCCACCGCACTCACGAAGAGCAGTCCGTCGTGCGTGAGGATGACCTCCGGGGGCGTGTCGTCGACCATGGCGAGGATGCGTCGATAGGACTGAATGGCAAGGACCAGGGCAAAGGTGAAGATCGCCCGCATGTTGAAGGTGCTCATGGCTTGCCGCTTGCGCATCAGGATGACGTACATGCCGAGTCCAACCAGACCAACGCATTGTGAGACGAGCGAGGTCCCGTAGTTGTGATTCTTCGAGACCGCCGCGTAGAAGCCATAGCAAATGCCGAGCAACAGAAACATGGCGACTCGCAAACGCGCGCCATCCTGGGTGCTCCAGCTGCGCGCGATGCGTGCCATGTGCTCCATGTTGTCATGGGCCAAGCCTTCG
>JAHEAK010000129.1 GCA_024642805.1 Kofleriaceae bacterium
TCGCTGAGCGCAGCACCATGCGGGCGTCTGCCACCAATGCACTGTTGCGAGACCAGGTAGTGCACGGCGGGCATGTCATCGACATCGACCAGCTCACACTCGCTGAAGTAAACGTACTCGGCGTTGTCGGCGCCGTACATGAGCTTGTACACGCCACGGCACAGGTCCTCACAATCGCTGGCGTCCTGCTCGCAGCGTGCGAAGGAGGCCGCTAGACTTTCGGCCTGCGCATCGAAGGCAATGGTTTCCTCCTGGGCGGGAGGACAGCCACCGCAGGCGATGGTGGAGCTGGCGACCAAGGCGGAGAGCAGAGCGTAGAGGCTGGGTAGGCGTTTCATGCTCCTCCCTTAGAGCAGTCGACGTGCCAGGCGATATGGGTGTGTTAGTTGCTGAAATTGCTGGAGAATCTAAGGGGGCCTTTTGCGTGACCGCCTCGATCGCGACACGCTTGTCAGGGTTTTGTTTGCGAGAGCTGAAGTTCTTGGGAAAGCCGCGCGTCGGCTACGTATGATCTTGAGCATCGTGATGGCCCGTGTGCACAAGCTGGCGATTCTGGCCTTGGTACTCGCGATCACCAGCACCAGTGCCATGCCCGAGAGCGAGGCAAAAAGCTCCGCCTGGTCGCGAGCGCGCAAGCCAGCCAAGGGCAGTGCCGAATCCATCGGCGGCTACTCCGCGGGCTGCTTGCGAGGCGCTGTAGCCATGCCCGCCCAGGGCCCTGGCTTTCAGACCATGCGCCCCTCGCGCAAGCGGGTCTTTGGTCATCCGGTCTTGATCGAGTACCTGCAGCGCGTCGCTAACAAGATCAACGCGAGTCATCTCGGACCGCTGCTCATCGGTGATCTCGGCCAGCCCATGGGCGGACCCGCGCCCAGTGGCCATTCCTCTCATCAAAGCGGTCTGGATGTGGATGTCTGGCTCTGGCATCCGGCCGTCGCGGAGAAGCGTCGTCTCCGACCCAAGGAGCGCGAGAGCTTGCAGGCCAAGAAGGTCGTCGATGCCAAGAAGAAACAGGTTAGCGCCTTCTGGAGTGATGACATTGGCGAGCTCTTGCGACTGGCTGCCTCCGAACCAGAAGTGAGTCGCATCTTCGTCAATCCACTCATCAAGCAGCGACTCTGCCAAGCCACCGACACCGATCGCGACTACCTGCGCAAGCTTCGGCCCTGGTATGGCCATGACGATCACATGCACATCCGGCTCTCGTGCCCAGCCGAGAGTGAGGAGTGCGTCAATCAGGACGAGTTGCCCGAGGGCGACGGCTGCTCAGAGCTTGACTGGTGGTTCGATGACGAGGCACAGGCTGCGCGCAAGCTAGGCAAGGCCAAGTATCAAGAGCGCGTCGGCGCCCTGCCAACACTTCCCGACTCCTGCAACGAGATGGCAGCTGTGGTCGCGAAGTAGCTCTTAGGGATCGACGCGCACGACCTCGACCGAGTCGACTTGATTGCGATTGGGATCGACCTGGATGACCAGGAAGTGGCGATCGATGTTATCGAAGCGCTCGGGCAGTGCGCCGCCACCGCCAGAAATAAAGGCCGGTATGCCCGCGTTCTCGAACTCGTAGTAGCTGTGAACGTGGCCGTAGAGGGTGAGATCGACCTTGCCCCTGGCCAGCTTCTCCAAGAGGGCACTGGCCTCGTTGCGGCTGCGGAAGCCGGCGTTGCGGGCGCCAACCGGATCGAAGGGCGGATAGTGCGTACCAAAGATGTGCACGCGATCAGCGCCTTCGTCGAGCCAGGTCTGCAAGCGATCGTAGACTTGCGGATCGAGAGAGGCATTGCCCGAGTCGACGTAACTGAAGTCCACGCCCTTGAAGCGAAAGTGCACGGTGTAGCGCCCGAAGAGTTTGTGCCAGCGCAGGATCTCGGTGGTGAGCTCGTGATTGCCGATGGTCGAGAAGAAGGGCACGTTGAGGTGGGCGAGCTGGCTCTGAAAGAGCTCATACTCTTCGGCCTCGCCCTTCTCGGCGACATCGCCTGTACTCATCACGAAGCGCAAATCGGGAGTCTGCGTGATGCGATCGAAGACCTCGTCCACACTGTCCATGGCCGTCTGAATGTCGCCCATGTCGGCGAAGCGAAAGCTCTCCAGATCCTCCCAGTCGGCAGGTGCGATCTGAATGCGTTGCGCACCAGAACCGAGATCGAGATCGAAAACGCAGTGCGTGGGGCTAGGTCGACTGCTGGCAGCGAAGCTCTGTCCATCCACCATTGCCTGCGCGTTGGGCATGCAGTTGAGCACCTCCAGATGAAAGCGCTGGGCACTGCTCAGCTGCAGTGACACGTCGAAGACAGGTGCCTGCGCCCACAACTGCAGGCCCTCGCCGCTGTCCAAGGAGCGCACGGCCGCTTGACCCTCTTCGACCAGCACCTGGATGTCGGCGAGCTCGGCAATGCCGACCAGATCGTCGTGATCGGAGCGCTCATCGGCCGGTCGAATGCAAGACGACAGGAGCAGGGCGGTGCAAAAGAGTTTTCGAGTCATGGTTGTCGCTCCAGGCTAATCTCGAGGCCCATGCCGAGTTGCAGAGCCGAGCCAATTTCGGCCTGGGCGTGCAAGCGCAGGCGCCTGCTCAGGGGCTGTTGCAGCGTCACACCCAGGTGACCGAGAAAGCCCGAGCCGTTGCGTGTGCTGGGGCTGAGACCGGCTGTAAAGGTGTCGCGGCGATGCTCGTAGTAGAGCTCGAGCTCGCCTGCCTTGGGCATGTAGAAGCCATAGCCAAAGTAGCCCAAGAGGAGCGCGAGGTTATTGGGGCGACTTTCGGCGGCGGAAAATTCTGTTCGCTCCGCGCCCAGACCGTAGCTCATCGTCGTGAACGAGCCGCGCAGGCTCTCGCTCAGGCGCGACATTTCGATGCGTGCCGCGAGCGAGAATTCGCCGACAAAGTTCGTGAAGCCGTCGTCACCGAAGCGGTGGTAGGTAAAGGCGCTGCCAAGGCGCAGGTGCTCGCCCGCGTCATCGTGCAAGATATCGTAGCTAGCATCCATGCGCGCGCGCTGGTTGTCGGCAGCGATGGCTGTCCACATCGAGGGCTCGATCTGAAACTCGCCGAGCTCGAGGTGCGCTTTGATGACCGAGAAGTTTCGATAGGCAAAGAGCGGATCGTAGACGTAGCCGTAGCCAAGCTGCGCGCTCAGGCGGGGAGCCGCATCGAAGCCATAGGAAGATCCACCGCTGGCAGTGCCGTAGACATCGGCGAGAAAGCTGTTGAAGAAGAGGCCAGAGCCGCTGACCATGAGCGGAATGCTGAGCTCATTGCCATAGCGACTTCCTCCGCTCCAGAACAAGTAGGCACCTGCCACGGAGGCCATGCCAAGGCCAAGGAGCTCGTAACGCATGAGCCTGAAGGCCGTGCGACGATCGCCGGCGGCAAGGTGGCCGAGGCCATGGATGGCAACTCCTGGCACGAGCGCCAGCGCCGTCGGCAAGAGAACGGCCCTGCTGGCGGCCCCGCTGGCGGCCCGAGACTCTTCCTTGGTGATGGACTCGCTGGCCGTCTTGGCATCCGCGTGCGCGGGCTGGCTGAGCGCTAGGACGAGAGTAGAAAGCGCGAGCGCGATGGCAAGCGGAGCACGAGGCATGAACGAGAGAGTGTACACCAGCTGTGTGCGGGCGCTCCTCGACCCTTGGTTTTGCCAGCTTCTGCCGACCGCTCGCCTCACCCTAGTTGGCGCAGCGAGACAAGACGAGCTGCGCCTGACGGCCTTCGGCTTCGGCCGCGGAGAAGTCCAGGGTGGCCACCTCGCGCTCGCCGTCATTGAAGTCGCCGGCGACCCAGAAGATCACATGTGCCCCCGGATTGATGCCTCCTTGTTGCTCCACGAGCGCGCTGAGCATGGGGGCCAGGTTGGGCGAATCGTTAAAATCGTTGACGATCCATTCCAGGCCACCATCCTCGGGCCAGAGTTGTGCAGGACTAATCATCGGCTCGGCCTCTTCGTCGTCGGGCGTGCGCGAGAGGTTCGTCACGGCTTGAGCATCGGCGACGTTTTCCAATTGGATCCGTAGCTGATCGGTGTCGAAGTTCCAGCTATCGACATTTTGGCCCCAAAGGCGCAGTGTGGCATAGCGCAGACGCTCGCCGGCTGCGAGCCCTTCGGGAAGGGCGAATCGGAAGTAGCCCGCAGTTCGGAATCCAGACCAGGCGCCCATGTAGATGCCCTCCAAGTCGATGCCAAGCTCGCCTTGCGGCAGAAGGGTGAGGGTGCCAATGACGCCCACCTCGCCGTCCTCGACGTCGGCGCTAATGGACAGCGTCTGCTCGCACTCGCCATTGGGCGGAGGAGCATTGCTATCGAAGAGTAAGGAGCAGGCGCCACACAGATGGCCGATAACAGCAAGCACAAGCGTCGCGCGTGACTGCAAACCCCAAGGTCTCATGCTCTCAATCGTCTAGCCTAGCACGGCCGGGAGGTACCTCGTCCAGTGCCTGCTGCTCTAGCCCTGACCCGAGCGTCCGTGCCTGCTGCTCTAGCCCTGACCGGCAGCGGCCAGAGCTCGCTCGTAGGCCGACACGAAGGCGCTGTCTTGCTCGCGCAACTTGTCCATGTCGACGCGGCCGCTGCGAGTCATGCAGTCGTAGGAGAAGAGGTAGGGGTCTGGCCCCATCTTCTCACCCATGTCCTCGAACCACTCTTGGCTGGTCATGGCGGCACGCTGAAGCTTTTCGACGGCGGGCCGACGTGCGCTCTCGAAGGCTGGCAAGGCCTTGGCTACGGTGCCGCTCTGGTCGAGGGCTTCGGCCAGAGCAATGGCATCTTCGAGGGCCAGCTTGGTGCCCGAGCCAATCGAGAAGTGTGCCGTGTGCAGGGCGTCGCCGAGCAGCACGATGTTCTCGTGGTGCCAGTGCTTGTTCTTGACTTCGCGAAACTGAATCCACGACGAGCTATTGGACATGAGCTCCTGCCCGGCGAGCTCGTGGGCAAAGACGCCTTCCAGATAGCGTAGCGATTGTGACTCGTCGGCGCTATCGAGGCCTGCGCGCCGCCAGGTCTCTTCGCTACACTCGGCAATGAAGGTGCTGGTGTCGTCACAGAAGCGATAGGAATGGCAGGCGAATGGACCAGCCTCGGAGTCGACGAAGCCAAGCGTGAGGCCACTGAAGAGGTGGCGCGTGCCGAGCCAGATGAACTTGTTCTTGCCGGTCTGCAGGGTGGGCACGAAGTGCTCGGCAAAGCTGTCGCGGACGATGCTGTTGATGCCATCGGCCCCGACCAGTAGATCGGAGTCCTTGAGGCTCCGTACATCGTCGATGCTGGTGTCAAAGTGCAAGTGCACGCCGAGCTCCTCGCAGCGCTCTTGCAGGGTCTTGAGGATCTCGATGCGGGCAATCGCCGAGAAGGGGTTGCCACGGACGCGCACCTCTTGCTTCTGGTAGAGCATGACCACATCGGTCCAGTTGGTGAGCTTCTCTTCCAGGCGGGCGCGCACGACCGGATCGCTGCCTTCTAGATAGGCCAGGGTCTTGGCCGAAAACACGACGCCCCAGCCCCAGGTCACATCAGCCGGCGTGCGCTCGTAGACGTGAATCTCGTGGCCCGCATCGCGGGCCTTCATCAAGATGGCGAAATAGAGCCCGGCAGGGCCTCCTCCAACGATATTGATCTTCATCGATCAGTCTCTCGCTCAGCTTCGTAGGCAAAGCCCAGGCGGCTCTCGACGGATGGAGGCAGCTTGGGCAGGGAGGAGCGTGGAATCAGGTAGGTTGGCAGATCGAAGAGATCCGAGAAGACCCGATGCTTGTCGGCTGCCGACTTCAGATACTGATGGCCAGAGGAGCCGCCAGTACCGATCTTGCGGCCGATCATCCGGTGCACCATGATCGCGTGACGCTGCCGCCATGCAGTGAAGAGCTCGTCGATGTCGACCAGAAGGCCGAGCAACTTGTGGGGTAGCTGCAGCGCTGGATAGTCGCGATACAGATCGATGAATAGGGCCGCGCTCATGGCGCGATGGGAGAGGCGTCGCTCGCCTTGCTTGCGCAGCTCGTTGTGCGCTTCTTCGTCGAGCAAGATGCGAAAGCCTTCTTTGGTGTCGGCGAGCTGCGCAAGTTGATCGCGCTTCTCGTCGGCGGTGAGCATCTCGTTGTTGCGGATGATCTCGGCATCGTCGGCGAGCATGGTATTGACGCCGGCCAGATACTCCTTCCAGAAGTTGTAGTCGCCGAAATTGAGGAAGGGAATGCGCTCGAGCCAGCCCTCGACCAGCTCGACCAGGCTGGGCGACTCCTCGCTCTTTTCGAGGGTGGTGCGTTCATCGTCGTTGAGACGGGTGCGGTAGGCGTGCTGGCCGTAGGCGGTGCGATCTTCTTGGCGAAGGCCGAGGGCGGCTTCGATGAGGCGAAACTGAATGCTCTGGAAGCCCGAGGCCGGCACCAGATAGTCGCGGAAGTCGAGAAAATCGAGGGGCGTCATGGTCTCGAGAATGTTGAGCTGATCGACGAGGACCCGCTGAATCTCGGTGACGCGCTCCAGACGGGAGACGATAAAGCCCATGCGCCTTTCATCGAGGGAGGTCGTGCCAAAAAGCTTCTGCACGGAACCAAGCTCGTGGAGGATGAGCTTGAACCAGAGCTCATAGGCTTGATGAATGACGATGAAAAGCATCTCGTCATGCGCAGGCTCTTGGTTCATTCCGCTGCGTGGCACCTGTGCAGACAAGAGCTTGTCCAGCTGCAGGTACTCGCCGTAGTGCGTTCCGGTTGGCATCGCTTTTCCGCTCATATCTCGAACCTCCTGTGCGGCGACAGCAAAGCTTTCTTGGCGGCTTTCGTCAAGGCAAAGCGGGCTCTCTTCTCGCGCACATTAGGCACGCGGGTAGGGCCTCTGCGGCGCGCACGGCGTGTCTAGGCGCTAGTGCGGCCGCAAGAAGGGTGCCCGCAGCTTGCGCGCGCCCTTGGTCTCGACAGGGCGTACCTCGAGCGCGACCTGGCGCGTGGGGTCCTGCGGCGTTGCGTAGACGAAGACTGGAATGCGCATGCTCTCGCCGCCCTTGAGACTTGGCGTGGGAACGGAAATCACGTAGTCGAGCGTCGAGCCCGGACCAGGCACCACCTCATAGGACATGGGCGTGCCTTGCTTGTTGACAAGGTGCAGCTCAAAGAGATTTTGGATGCGCCCATCCGATTCGACCAAATAAGGGTCACTGCCGAGTCGCAAGAGATTGGCTTCGAAGCCGGTGTGCGAGCGAAAACCAAAGGTAGCAACGATGAGTCCGACCGCGCCCAGTACACCGTAGAGCACCAGTCGCGGGCGCCAGAACTTGCGCTTCCTGCCGCTGAGTCCTCGCAGCGAGTCGTAGCGGACAAGGCCAGGGTCGCGCTTGAGTTTGACCATGATGTCATCGCAGGCATCCACGCAGGCCGCACAGCCGATGCAATCGAGCTGCAGTCCGTTGCGGATGTCGATGCCGGTCGGGCACACCGCCGTGCATCGACCGCAGTCCACACAATCACCGGCGCCGCTGGCCGAGGCTTTGCCACGCGGTTCGCCCCGCTTGCTGTCGTAGCCGATGACCATGGTGTCGAGGTCAGTCATCACCGACTGCAGGCGGCCGTAGGGACAAATGATGAGGCACATCTGTTCGCGAAACCACGCGAAGTTGAAATACATCACGCCGGTGAGTGCCAGGATCCACATGAAGGCGCTCAGATGCTCGGTCGGGCTGTGATGCATCATGGTCCACAAGCGCGGCAACGACACGAAGTAGCTGATGAAGATGTGCGCTACCAGGGTCGATGCCAGCACAAAGAGGGCGTGCTTGGCGAGCTTGCGCGCGATCTTGTCGGCGTTCCACGGTCCAGCGTTGCGACGCATGCGCGTGTTCCGGGGCCCCTCGATCCATCTCTCAATCTTGCGGAATACACCTTCGAGAAAGACCGTTTGTGGGCAGGCATATCCGCAGAAAACGCGCCCGAAGAGAGCGGTGAGGACAAAAAGCGAGAAGCCAATTCCCGATATAAGAAAAAATAGTAGCCAGATGTCCTGCGCATTGAAGCTCAGGCCAAAGAGAAAGAAGCGCCGGGCCTGGATGTCGAGGAAGACGGCGGGCTGACCGCCGATCTCGATCCAGGGCAGGGCCACGTAGATGCCAATGAGCAGCAAGAAGCCGAGGTTTCGCAAGCGCGTGAATCGGCCGCTGACGTCAGCGGGATGCACGAAGTTGCGACGCCCGTCAGCCTTGAGCGAACTGGCAGGCGTGGTGAAGGTCTCTGCTTTCACAACTCCTCAGTAGGCGCTGGGGCGAGCGCTTGTGCATTCGCTTCCGCACTCGCTGCAGCCTTTGCGCTCGCTTCGGGCGCAGCTTCCTCGCTAGGAGGCGTCGCTTCCGGCGCTGCTCCCTCGGGTGCGGGCGCTGCTCCCTCGGGTGCGGGCGCTGCGGCTTCGTTCGCGGCGGGTGCTTCCACCCACGGCGTTCCCTGCGGCGCTTTGCCAGGCTGGTTGGTGTTGCGCAAGGTGATCACATAGGCGGTCAACTGCTTGACCGTGCCTTTACCGAGCTTGGGGCCCCAGTCGGGCATGCCCTTCTTGGTACCGGTGGTGATCGTATGGAAGATGTCCATGGGCGCGCCGCCATAGAGCCAGAAACCGTCAGTGAGATTTGGGCCCTCCTTGCCCTCTGCGCGGCTTCCGTGGCACTTGACGCAGTTCTTGATGAACTCCGCTTTGCCCGCGGCAACCATGGGCGCGTCGCTGACCAACATCAGAATGTCTTCTTCAGTGACCTCGCCGCCCTTGTCCATGGCCGCCAGGCGCGCCTTGGTATAGGCCCGACCCGGCATGTCGCCATAGGGGAAGGACACGAAGAACATCCAGTAGAAGACGGCAAAGATGCACGCGCCGAAGAAGGTCGCCAGCCACCAGCGCGGCAAGGCGTTGTCGGCCTCTTCGATGCCGTCGTAAATGTGAATGATCTGTCCTTGGATCTCGTCGTTGCGAAGTGAGTCACCCACGGTGTGCTCCTTTTTGTTGGTTGATGAGGGGGCTGGCGTCGTCGCTCAATGGCAGACCGGCCAGGGCTTGCATGGCTTCTTTATCGGCTCGCAGCGCGCGAACCGTGATGAATGCGAAGACCCCGCAAAAGATGAGCAGGGCGAGCAAGGGCATGAACATGAGCTCGTGCTCGCCAAAATAACCGCGTGCCATGAAACTGAGCATTACAGGGTCTCCTTGCTGTCTGCGCCTGTGCCCTCGGCATTGGATGCGTGGACAGGTTCTTCGACCGGTTCCTCGACAGTCTCGACATTCTCGACCACGGGTGGATTTCCGAGTCGCTTGAGGTAGGCGATGAGCGCCACCAGCTTGCTGTTGGCGGGTAGGGTTACGTTCGAGGTCTCTTTCAGCTCGGCGAGGATTTCATTGGCCTGTGCCAGGGCATCCGCGCCGGCCGAACGAATCTGCAAGTCGGTATAGGGCACGCCGACCCGCGACATGGCCCGCAGCTTGGCGTCAGTGTTGCCAAAGTCGATGGTCTTTTTAGCCAGGTGCGGATAGGGAGGCATGTTGGAGCCAGGCGAGGATTGCCTTGGATCGAGCATGTGCTCGTAGTGCCAGCTGGCACCGTATTTGGGACCGACGCGAGCTAGATCTGGACCGGTCCGCTTGGAACCCCACTGAAAGGGATGGTCGTAGGACGACTCTTCCGGGGTCGAGACATCGCCGTAACGCGCCGTCTCCCAGGTGAAGGGTCGAATCATCTGCGAGTGGCAGTTGTAACAACCCTCGGCAATGTAGACGTCGCGGCCCTCGAGTTCGAGAGCGGTGTAGGGAACCGCGTTGGTCTTGGCGCGCGAGCCGCCAATGAGGGAAGGCACGATTTCTGCGACGCCGCCGACCAGCACGCCCACGACCACCAGCACCGTGAAGAAGAGCGCGCGGCCTTCGATGAGGCTGTGCCAGTGTGGACCGGGATGTCCTTCCTTCATCGCCTGGAAGACGATGGCGAGGATGGCACAGCAGACCAGCACGATGAGCATGGAACTAGAAGCCAGGCCGGTGGTGAAACCAGCGGCGGCGGCCAGGACCAAAAGCAGCGCGCTCACCTGCATGGGTTGGCCGAGGGCGAGCTGTCGCCAGTTGCGACGCTCGACTTCGGGAGCAAGGCCCGCGCGGGTGATTTGCACTTCGCCGTCGACGGCTTTGCCGCTCTTGGCGGTCATCACCAGGTTCCAGGTCATGAGCAGGAAGCCGCCCAGGTAGAGCAGTCCGCCGATCATGCGCATCCAGTACATGGCGCGCAGCTTGATGAGCGTCTCGATGAAGTTGGGGTACTGCAGGCCGCCCTCGGGAAGTTCGGCGCGCCACATCATGCCCTGGGTGATACCGGAGACCCACATGGCGACCACGTAGAGCAGGATGCCAAAGGTGCCGATGTAGAAGTGATAGTTGGCAGCCTCGCGGTTGTACAGCTTGGTGCCGTAGAGTCGCGGCACCAGCCAGTAGAACATGCCTGCCGCCATGAAGCCGT
>JAHEAK010000130.1 GCA_024642805.1 Kofleriaceae bacterium
GTTGTAGTGCGAGAGTGAGTAGGGATGGGCGTGCGCGGTCTCCGAGGCGGCACTGCCGACGAGCGCCGCACATACCAGGGCGAGCACGGCTCCTTCGGTAGAGGTCTGTGGCAGTCTCGATCGCCAGGCGCACAGACACGCGGCCGCGCGTCGAGCCGCCCAGAGCGCGCCGAGGGCGGCAAAGATACACAGACTCGGAATGGCAGACGCCCAGTGCTTCTCGGCGCCAAAGATGGGCGTCGACATCAGGAAGAAAGGCCCCATGGCCACGCCGGCCGACAAGAAGAGCAAGAGGCTTGGCGCGTAGTGGCCATCGACGCGCTCACCGGCCCAGGCACTTCTGGCCACCACGAGGAGACCGAGGATGCCAGCGACCAGGGTAGCGAGCGGCACCGTAAAGAGGGTCGTGACCAGTGCCACGTGCCAGGGAAAGGGTGGCGCGTTCCAGTTGCGACCCAGGTATTCGAAGTTGTAGTGCACGTGATGCATGTGGAAGGACAGCCACTCTTGCAGGTGCTTGAAGGTGTCGAACCACATCCAGGGCCACAGGGCGATGAGCACCAGCGGCGCGAGCACGAAGAGACCGAGAAGGGTTTGTGGGCGACTGGCCCGTAGCGATGCCCACAAGCGCTGCATGCGCGTGCCCTCGGTGCCCTGCCCGTGCCACACCACGTGGGCGTAGTGCGGCAAGAAGACCGCCGGCAACATGATGGCATTGTGCTTGGTAGCCAGCGTGAAGCCGGCACACAGGCCGAGCAATAAGAAGCCCCAGCGATGGCGCAAGGCCCGGTAGTAGGCCATCAGCGATGCGAACCAGAAGGTCACGACGGGCGCGTCGAATGTGGCCAACCCACTGTGAAAGAAGGCACGAGGTAAGAAAAACACCAACAGCGCAGCCAACGCGCCTTCGAGGCTGCCCCACAGTCCGCTGACGAAAAGGAACACCAGCGCAATCAAGAGCCCGTCCATGAGCGCTGTCGGCACCCGATAGCCGGTCACCGAGCTCGTCCAGCCGAGCTTGTCGTGCAGGAGGCGCTCGGAGAGACCAAAGAGCGTCTTCATAAGCGGCGGATGTTCGCGATTGCCATCGGTGGCCTGGGCACCGCCAAAGTGGCGCGTGATGGTTTCCTTGTTGGTCATGCCCGGCTTGCCGCTGAGGGCATCGACCCACCAGTCGGCGTAGCGCGTGCCGTAGTTCATGTAGACCACTTCGTCGCGAGCGATGCCCTGGCTGCGCTGGGCGGAGATGACGATGCCGGCCGAGACCACGAAGAGCACAAGCGCAATGCACCAGCGACTCGCGACCACACGCACCAGGCGTTTCACTGTCTGGCCTCCGCAGCGAAGCAAATCCGTCGATCGCGCGCGTTGGCGCCGATGGCGCTGAGCTGGAACTCGACCTTCGCTACACCGGGCGTGGTTGCTGCTTCAAAGCGAACCCAACCCGAGTCGACGCCTGCGCGCACCTTGACCAGCGAGGTGTCGTTGACGAAGAGCTCGAGCTCGCCAGGGTCGCGCACGTCCCTGCGCGTGAAGACATCGGCGAGACCTACATAGCCGACGATGCGTGTTCCCAGAGGCACATCCGTGAAGCGAAGGCTGGCGGTCTTGCCTGGCTGGGGCACGAGCTTGATGCAGCGGTGCGGCTCAAACCCGACTTCTTCCAGGCTCAGGCTGGGACGCCCCTGCATGTCGCCACTGCTGACCGAGCTGCGCCACGTTTCGGTGAAGTCATATGTCATAGCGACCGGCGATTGCCGATAGCGCCGAACCTGCAAGGGGCCGAAGTGTGCACTTTCATCCTTGGACAGGCCCTTGGTCTCCGGCGCTCGCTCGTCGCCTAGACTCACTTGCCAAATCGAAGCGAAACGCGCGGAGTCCATGCGGGCGGCCATGTCGATAGTCATCTGGTCGCCGAGGTACTCTCGGCCGATGGGATCGATCCAGCTCGGCGCAAAGACGATGAGGCTCGTGCCCGGCTCGCCGCGATGCTCGCGCACGAAGTCGGCGGCGGCGCGCCACTGCCCCTCGCTCGCCCTGGCATGCTCGGCTCGACACAGAACCAGCTGGCTGTAAAGAGCCGCCAACAAAATGCCGAGCGCGGGGCCCAGACCTTTGCACATGCGCAGTGCCCGCTCACCTGCGCCGAGCGCTGCCTTCGGCGACGATTCGCTCGACAAAGACGCTGGCGACGATACATCCGAGGACATGGCTCGCCGCGATGGTACCATTGCCGCCCCATGCGATGGCTCGGTCAAAGGCCCCGCATCACCTACGCCCTACTCTTCCTGGTTGGCTTCGCGGTGTATGCAACGGTTTCCGGCGACCGATTGCGTCGACAGTCTCCCGACCCGCACTTCGTCTTGCAAGCCGACGCCTGGTTGCACGGCAAGCTGTCCATCGACCCACCCTGGAAAGGTGACGACCCGGCCAAGGTCGAGACCATCTTGCTCAAAGACGGCAGCAAGGTGCGCGGCCGCTACCTACAGACCCGTGGCTATGTCGTGGGCTCGCCCTGGTTCGAAGAGCACATCACCCATCCGGGTGCTCACACGGGCGGCCTGCCGACCACTCGCTTCTTCCGCACCACCAAGGGCGTGGACATTCCCGAGGCCGAGATTGCCAGCAGCCTCGGCACCACCAACTACGTGTCCTTCCCGCCCACGCCGGCGATCTTGATGCTGCCCCAGGCCATCATCCACGGCCGTATCGCCAATGATGTCTTCCCGACCATCCTGGTGGCAGCCCTCATATTGCCGCTGGCCTTCGCCACCCTGCGACGCCTGCGCGAAGAAGGCCACAGTGAGCGCAGTGACGAAGAAAACCTGTGGCTGGTCGCGCAGCTCTGCTTTGGCACCGTGCTCTTCTTTGTGTCGGTATCCGGGCACGTCTGGTTTACGGCGCATGTCGTAGGTGTTTTTCTGTCGCTTGCCTATGTGTACTTCTCTATCGGTGCTCGGCGCCCCATCCTTGCCGGACTGATGCTCGGCCTGGCCACGCTCTCACGCACGCCCATGGCCTTCATGTTTCCCTTCTTTGCCCTCGAGGCCTGCCGGGTCGCGGGAGGCTCGCAGTGGCGTGAATGGCCTCGCCACTACCGGGCCATCGCAAAGCGCTGGATCGCCTTTGCCGTGCCCGTCGTGCTCATCGCCGCCGTGGCCGCCGTCCTCAATGTCATGCGATTCGACAGCGCCGGCGAGTTCGGCCACAGCTATCTGGCCGTCCGCCAACAGGGCATGATCGAGAAGTTCGGCCTCTTCGACTACGAGTACTTCCGCCGCAATCTCTCCGTGGCCTTCACCCTCTTGCCAAGCTTCAGCGCCCGCGCGCCCTATGTGCACATCAGTGGCCATGGCATGGCGCTGTGGCTCACCACGCCGCTCTTCCTCAGCCTCTTATGGCCACGCAAGCGCGAGCTCATGCACACGATCTTGTGGATCACGGTCGCCCTAGTCGCGGTACCCATTCTCTTTTACCAAAACTCCGGCTGGGTGCAATTTGGCTATCGCTTCAGCCTCGACTACACGATCTTCCTGGTGCTCCTGTTGGCGGTTGGCGCTCGCCCCCTTGGCCGATTCGCCAAGGCGCTCATCATCCTGTCGATCGTCATCAACCTCTTTGGGGCCTGGACCTTCGGCCGTCAGCAGCAATTCTACGATGGCGGCACCTACGAGGTCGTGATTCCCCATCAGCCGCGCTAGACCCGCCGCAGGCGACTAGAATTGGAGAACTACGCCGTCTTGGGCTACGGTTAGCAAGCACCATGCTGGCACATCGAGTCCTCGCTATTTCTCCAGATCGGGCAATCCGAAAAACTATTAGTGTTGGCTTGATGAGCGCCGGCGGCGTCGTGGAGCAGCACGAGTCTGTTGGCGATGTCAAGCCGGGCCCGATCACCGACTCGATCCTCGTCTTGCACATCGAGAACAGCGTCGGTACCGCCCTCATCGGCTCGGTCTGTGAGCGTCTCAAGCCCGAAGCTCGCCTCATCGCCGTGGTTCCGAGCAGCGACCTGGAGACCACTCTTTCGGTCATGCAGGCCTCTCAGAAGGTCTCTGCGGTGCTCGTGGCAGAAGGCCTAACCAGCACCACGGTCGCGCGAGCGGCCAGCAAGCTGCTCTACGGCGACATCTTTGGTCTGGAGAAGATCGTGCCCTGGGGCACCCGCGTCTACTCGACCCTGGTTGGCAGCTACAACGACAAGAGCGTTTGCATCGCCGAGATGAGCGAGTTTGCCAAGGCCATGAGCGTGCGCAGGAAGTATCGCGAGGCCATCGAGCAGTGCGCCGATGAGATGCTCATGAATGCGCTCTACGACGCGCCCGTCGACAGCAATGGCAACTCGCTCTTCGCCGAAATCCCCATCAAAGAGCGCATCAAGATCCAGGTCGAAGAGAAGCCCGTCGTGCAGTACGCGTGCAGCGATCAGACCTTCATGTTCTCGGTGCGTGACAACTACGGCACCCTGGCCAGAGACACCGTGCTGAAGTACTTAGATAAGTGCTTACACGCCGAAGAGCAGATCGATCGCAAGACGGGTGGCGCCGGTCTGGGCCTGTACCTGATGGCCTCGCAGACCACCCAGCTTATCTTCAACGTCTTGCCTGGCGTGGCAACCGAGTGCATCTGCACCTTCGACCTGCAAGCCCCCAAGGTGCAGCTCACCGACCTGAGCATGTTCTTCGAGCGCATCGACGCACGCGGTCGCCTCGATCCCGGTCGCCCGACGATCTTGCCAGGTGGCGTCGGCTTTCCCGTCGAGCGCCGGCAGCGCAACGACCTCGGCGGCAACAAGGCGGTCCTGTGGGGCCTGTCCTCAGCCATCGCCCTGCTCGTCGCACTCATCGCGCTGGTCGCCTATCCGCGCTTTACCAAGAGCACGGGCGTCGTCGAAGTGAGCACCAATCCGCAAGGCGCGCAGATCACTCTCGATGGCAACCCGCGCGGCACCACCGCCAACGGTCCCTTGCGACTCGAGCTCAAGCTCGGCAGCTCCTACCAGATTGGCGCCAGCAAGGAAGGCTGGTCGCCGGCCGCGAGCTTCGTGCGACCGACCCAAGGCGAGGTCACCGAGATCGTCCTCAACATGCAGTCCTCGGGTAGCACCGTGCTTGCCAGCGCCGATCCGGAAGGTGCCGAGGTCTTCGTGGACGGCCAGTCGGTCGGTATTTCACCCATCACCCTCTCCGATCTCAAACCCGGTAGCGACGTGAACATCGAGTTTCGCAAAGCCGGCTACACCTCGCGCACTCGCCACATGACGGTACCTGCCGCTGGCGGCAATGCGGAGGTTTCGGTTGCCCTATCCCTGAGTCCAAAGTTCGGCGCGCTGAGCATCACCAGTGATCCGCCGGGCGCCTCCATTCTGCAAAACGGCGAGCTCTTGGCCGGGCTGCTTACCCCTGTCTCCGAGCACCTGGTGCCCGCGGCCAGCAAGCACATCTTCACCCTGCGCCTCGACGGCTACCAGCCCGCGCACCTGCCCGTTCGCGTGGCGCGTGGGCAGAGCGACGAAGTGATTAGCGCCAAGCTCGTGCCCGGTGGCGGTGTCTCGGTGAGCTCCAACATCGCCGGCACGGTGAGTGTGCAGGGCCAGAAAGCCTGCAAGGACATGCCTCTGCCCATGCAGGACTGCCCGCTCGCCAACGGCAAGTACAGCGCACAAATCGAGAGCCGCGAGTTGAACATTCGTCACAGCTTCGACTTCGAGGTCAACAACAACCTCGTGGATCAGATGGTGTCCTTCGCCATCGTCGAGGCCAGTGGCCAGAACCGACTGGTGCTTAGCAACGGTCGCAAGGTCAAGCGCATCGCCCTCGAGCCAGGCTCCCACACGCTCGCGCTTTACCGCAGCGAGACCGACACCGTCGAAGAGGTTCGCGTGCAGCTGGAAGCGGAACAGGAACTCAAGCTTCCCTAAACCAGCGCATCCTTTGCGGCCCAGACAAAGTGCGGTTCAGGCGGCCCGGCCCGGCGGAGTCTGGTGCTCGAGGCGGCCAAGGCGTACAATTGACCATCCATGAGTGAATACACGCCTCAGGTAGGCAATATCTACACTGACGTCGCGACCGGTGCCCTGAAGGAGCTGCAATTCAGGCTCGTCGTGCTCTCCGGCCCCGATCAAGGCCTCGAGCGGGCACTGCAGGGCGGCACCCTCCTGGTAGGCACCCACGCCAACAATGACCTGGTGCTCAGCGATGACACCATCTCGCGATACCACCTGGAGATTCAGGTGCGCAGCACGGGCCTGTTCATCAAAGATCAGAACACCACCAACGGCACCTACTACGGCGACGCCCGCGTCGGCTCCCTGGAAATCACTTCGGCCACCCGACTGCGCCTGGGCAAGAACACCCAGATCGAGCTGGCTCCCATCGAGACCAGCGTCTCGCTTGGCCGCTACGAGGGCGCGCAATTCGGCAAGGCCGTCGGCGCATCGCCAGCCATGAAAGAGCTCTTCTCGCTGCTCAGCAGGGTCGCGCCCACCGACGCCACCTTGCTGCTCGAGGGCGAGACCGGCACCGGCAAAGAGGTCATCTCCGAGGCCGTTCACAAAAACAGCCTGCGGGCCAACGGTCCCTTCGTGGTCGTCGATTGTGGCGCCATTCCCGAGAACCTGATCGGCTCGGAACTCTTCGGGCACTTGAAAGGTTCGTTCACGGGCGCCGTCGCCGATAAGGAAGGTCTCATCAAGGCCGCCAACGGAGGCACCCTCTTCCTCGACGAGATCGGCGAGCTCAGCATCGACCTGCAGCCACAGCTCCTGCGCGTGCTCGAGAAGCGCGAGATTCGCCACATTGGCGATACCCGCACCCAGCCTGTCGATATTCGCGTCATTGCCGCCACCAACCGCGATCTGCGCGAGATGGTCAAAGAGGGCACCTTCCGCGAGGACCTGTACTACCGCCTTGCCGTCGTCCGTGCGGTGCTGCCGCCACTTCGACAGCGGGGCGACGACATCGCGCTTCTCGCCATGCGCTTCGCCGACGAGCTGGCCTCCAGCTACCAGCTCTCCCCTACCCTCATCGAGCGTCTCAAGTCGCACAGCTGGGAAGGCAACGTTCGCGAGCTGCGCAACGTGGTCGAGCGTGCACTCTCCCTCGGCGAGAGTGGCGGGCCGACCCAGCTCCTCAATCCCATCGCCAACGAGTCACCAAACGCCTCGGTGAGCACGCCGACGCCGGTGCACGCCGACGTCCTCGACCTGCCCTTCAAGGAAGCCAAAGGCATCTTGGTGGAAGCCTTCGAGCGCGACTACCTTGAGCAGCTGCTCGGCAAGCACAAGGGCAACATCTCCCAGGCCGCCAATGAAGCCGGCATCGACCGCAACTACATTCACCGCTTGGTGAAGAAGTACGGCATCGAAGTCGACCGCGGCTAGCGAGCTTGCGCCCGAGCGCACTGGCGGGTCATCGAGGCGCACAGCGCTGAACCTCGCCACAGCCACGCCAGGCTCTAGAGGCCCCTCGATGCGTCGATGGGGCCTCTGTCGTTTGGGGGCCAGACGCAAAAAAGCCGGGCGGCCTTTCGGCTGCCCGGCTCTCGTTGCGAACTACCTAGATGCTACAGGCCCTGCAGAGCAGAGGTGTTGAGCATGTCGGGAAGGTCGATGTGCAGGCGAGCAGCGCGCGCCTTGCGGTTCATCATTGGAGCTGCGCCGTAGTCTTGAAGCTGGGCGTTCTCCTCTTCGATGCTGATACAGCCGCGGTAGAAACCAAGGCACTCGGTCTTGACGTCAGAGTTCATTGGGTCGTCTGGCGTGGTGAGGCAGAACTGGTCGAAAGCAGCGTTAGCAGCGTCGACGTCGGCTTTGCCGTTCCATGCGGTTTGGATTCCGACCCAATCGAAGAGTCGGCAATCGTCCCAAGTACCGCCACCAGCTGGGTTGACAGGCACGCACATACCGACTGCGTTTGGAACCTGATCCGTGTTGCTGTAGAAGGTTTGGACGAAGCGGCACTGATGCTCGCCGTTGACACCGTTGGTGCCGCCGACTTGGCCGAGGGTAGCGATGGTGCAGTTACCGTTGACACCTTCGATAGCGCCTTGTGCGCCAATGTGGCTTGGAGCTGGGGTGCAGTAACGGGTACAGACCGAACCGGTAGCGTCAGGACCTGGGACGTTGTTCAGCAGAGCGCTGAAACCCGAGGCGCAACCGTTGAGGTAGCAACCACCGGTCGAAGGACCGTAGCAATCATCGTTCTGGGTGAGCTCGGCAGCAGGAGCAGGAACGCCTGCACAACCAGCGATGCCGCGGGTCGAGTTGAGGTAGCAGCCGTTGCCAGCGCCACAGGTACCGTTGGTGGCTGCGCCATCAGCGACGGTGTCAGCGGTTGGGTTACAACCAGGGGTGCACAGACCGATGTTGTCGGTGAAGAGGTCAGCGAAAAGGGTGCAGTACGAACCCTCGCCAAAGGCCTCGTCTTCCGAACGGCAACCATCTGGAGGACCAGTGTCGCAGATCGTGGTGCATACGCCGTTGAGGCACTCGTTGCCGGCGACGCAATCGTCAAAGCCGGTGGTAGCGCCGGGAGCGCCGCTCGTGCACGCGCCACCAGTGGTGACGGAGCCGTCAGGCACGCAGGCCGTACGGGCCAGGAAAGGATCTTCGGACTCGACCAGCTGGCCGCATTTTTCGCCGGTTGCACAACCAGCCTGCGTCACAGGGTTACAAGCCGCTGGGGGCTCTTCGGTGTTGGCGTCAGGGGTCAAGGTGACGGTGCCGTCATCGTTGCTGCTGCCGCTACCACCACAAGCGGCCATGACCGCCGCACAAAGTGCTGTTAATACTAGTTTCTTCATAATCTCTGAACTCCTTCGCTTCGCTGGGCTGATTCCCGGCCGCTGGTTTCGGGGACGGACACTAGCCGTGGATATCCCACCCGTCAACTCCCAAATGAAGCCTCATCTTCGACGATCTGGCTGTAATCACGATGACCTTTGTCACCGCAGCCCCTAACAAATTTGCCGACTTTCTAACAGCTCATGTCGGGTGTGAGATGCGACTTCGGGTCTCAGGGAGTTAGGGTGATGCGTCCGGGCGACAGCGCACCCTGCTGCGGATCCGATCCCGAGCTAATGAGTAAGGCCGATCCACCGGCAAGAGCGATTCCGACCCCCGCCCAAAGTGGCCAGGCCGTGTACCAGGACCCGCCTTCGGAGCGCCCTCCGGCCGAGGAGCTGCTGGCAACGGCCAGCTCGAGGGGGCTTTGCTCTTGTCCGAGGCTGGCCACGCTCTGCGCGGCCACGCCCTTGGCAACGACATAATACTGAAGGCTGTAGTCGCTCGTGCTCGCTGGCAAGGCGAGCTTGGTCAGCCATGCCGACTTGCCGCGCCGCATCGCTTGGGTCTGGTAGGCGGCGGCCGGATCCGTGCGCCAATAGAGCACCACTTCTTGGGGAGCGGGTCCGCGACTCTGCACAGAGATTTCGAAGCGACGACCTGCGCGGGCTGGTTTGTTGCGACCGGGACGCAGCTCGGTGGTCTTGCTCTCGACTGCCTCTTGCGAGCCGCTGCCATCGCCGGTCTTGCTCTCGCCCGTCCCCTGCTTCTTCATGCTGGCGCGCACCTCGTCGAAGACCGATTGCACCTTTGGCGATCCGTCGTGGCTGCGCAAGACGTAGTCGGGACTCAAGGTCAAAAGCCGCCGAAAGGCGTCGCGACTCTTGTCGACCTTGCCAAGGCTCAGGTGGCTGATGGCGATGAGTTCCAGGGCCATGAGCTTCTGACTTTGCGTGGCCGCACCGAGCTTGAGCACCGCCTCTAGCGTGGTGATGGCGGCGGCAAACTCCAGATCTTGAAACTCGCCCACGCCCTTCTCGACGCGCTCTTCCACCGACTGGGCGTGTGCTAGCGGCACCCCGTAGCTGGCGAAATCGAGCAGCACGAGAGCCAGCACCAGCAGGGCGATTCGGCGCGCGCTCATCGCTTCCACCAACTCAGCGTGCTCGGATCGACGAGGATGAGGTCGCGCTCACCGCTTCCGAGGACATCGCCGACCAACACTTGCAAGGCACCCGCAAGGGGCGCCTCGGCTTCCAGCATGGCGCCTCGGCTGGCCCAGCTCTGGCTAGCATTGCCGCCAATCACCAGGTCGGCTTCACAATCGCCATTCCAATCGGCGGCGCTCATGCTGAGCGCGTTGAGCTTGTCGTTGGCTGGCAAAAGCAGGAAGCTGCGATCGACATAGCTGCGCGCCCCATCGCGCGCGTAGGCGTAAACAGGTTCGTCGATGCCGGCAAAAATGAGCTCGCTGACACCATCGCGATCGATGTCGGCGACGGCGACGGCGCGACTCTTGGTGAGTGTCTCCGGCACAGCCATCGCGTCCAAGGTGAAGCTGCCCGTGCCGTCGCCGTAGAGCACTCGATCGCTAGCGCCAGCGGCGCCACTGCGGGCCACGACCAGATCGAGT